>NZ_JAMZMM010000621.1 GCF_024178385.1 Limnofasciculus baicalensis BBK-W-15
GGAGTGGGGAGTGAAGAGTGGGGAATGGGGACGAATTTAGGATTTTTCTCTACACCTTACACCCTAAACCCTACTTTTCTCCTAAACTTCTGAACTTATCTCCTACAGACACCTCTATGAAACTAATTCAATCACTCAGAGACTATAAAAATCAACTCGTTAATGACTACTACAATTTTCGGATTACTACACCACAAAATCCCTATACTATCGCCTTGAGGGGGAATCCCTATCAAATTTTATTTATCCTAAGCCACATGCGCTCTGGCTCTTCATTACTTAGCCATTTATTAATAACAAATCCAGAAATTATCGGCTTTGGCGAAACCCATGTCGAATATGATTCAAACCAAGATTTAAAGACTCTCCTCCTTAGAGTTTATCAAAATACTCGTCAATTGAGAATGGATCATAAATATGTTCTGGACAAACTACTCCATGACAAGAAATTACTTGACGAAACAATACTATTCTCAGAAGAAGTACGTGCTATTTTTCTGATTCGGGAACCTAAAAGAGCCTTAGCCAGTATTCTAACACTAAAACCACATTGGAACGAGAATCAAGCCATTGAGTACTATTCAACTCGTTTAGCAACCCTAGAAAAATATGCCAAATTAATCGATAACAAGAAACGCAGTCTATTTATCACCCACGAGCAAATTTTGGACAATACTCAATCTGTCTTTAAAGTGATGCAAGACTTCCTAGAAGTAAAGCAACCATTCTCAGAAGAGTATCAAGTATTGAGTATGACGGGAACAAGAGGAATAGGGGATTATTCAGAAAATATCAAATCAGGTAGAATTATCAGGAAAAATAAAACTTCAGAAACTGCTATTTCATCAGAATTAATTGCCCAGGGATTACAGTCATTTGCACAGTGTTGTGCTACCTTATCTCAATATTGTCAAGTTGTAGACTAAGAGGTTAGTCAAAATAGTTTGTAGTAGGCACTTCAGTGCCTGAAACTACTATAGTTACAAGCACTAAAGTGCTTACTACGAACAGATATTACTCAGATTTTGCACTACTTGCCAAAACCGCCAGTGGCTATCAGCCACTGTCTAATAGCTTAAGTCAGTTAAAACTGACTTAAATCCAGATTAATAGTCGGTTTTAACTCAGATCTTGCACCATTGTCAATAAAGCGTTGAATGTAGGGTGGGCACTCCCCTGAAGAAGTTAAAAAGCTGATGATTACATCAGTATTACGCCGTAAACCTAATCTTCAGATAATCATCCTCCATCTTTGCCCCTGCGGTTTTTAGTGCCGCCAAAGCTTGTGGTAATACCAAATTACGGCGATGATTACCAATTCGTACATTCAATTCATCACCCGTTTTACTAAGCTGAATGTTATCTTTCGGTATACCGGGCAAGTACAATTCCAAACTGTACTCATTCTTATCTTGCACCACCCGAATCGTATTTTCATGATAGTAAACTTGAGCGGGATCTTCTCCAGAATACAATGTATCCTTTAATCTGTCCAAAGCAGCTAATCCGCACATTTCCTCAGAAAATAGTGGCACTTCTTTCACAGGAAGCGGACTAAAATTATCGTGAATTTCCTGGCGGTATTGCTCCTGATTCTCCTTCCAGCGCTTGAAAAATGGATCTGTAACTTCCTCGGGAATAATCCGATTAGCAATTACCAAATCCGTGGCGACATTATACAAACTCAAATAAGCATGAGCGCGTAAAGACTCCTTAATCACCATCTTTTCCGGATTAGTAACTAATCGCACCGAAGTTTGGGTATTATCTGTCAATACTTTTTCCAGTGCTTCAATTTGCTCATAAAACTCATAAGGAGCATCCATCACCTCATTATCTGGCAGAGAAAATCCCGCAATCGGTTTAAAGAAAGGCTCAACCAAAGGGCGAAGTGCCACAGACATTTTTTGTAGTGGTTTGTAAAAGCGACGCATATACCAACCACTAACTTCAGGTAAACTCAATAATCGCAGAGCAGTACCCGTAGGAGCAGAATCAATAATCAAAACATCGTACTCCCCCTCATCATAGTGGCGCTTCATCCGCACCAAACCAAAAATTTCATCCATCCCCGGCAAAATTGCCAATTCCTCCGCCTGTACCCCATCCAATCCCCGCGCTTGCAATACCTGAGTAATAT
>NZ_JAMZMM010000165.1 GCF_024178385.1 Limnofasciculus baicalensis BBK-W-15
GGTTGGTAACGAACGGGCTGGGTAGCTACGCATCAGGTACTGTGGCAGGTATGGTAACGAGGGGATATCACGGATTACTTGTCGCTGCTCTCAATCCACCTCTGGAACGAACCTTACTTGTAACTAAACTAGATGATACTGCTCAATATGACAATCGATCTTATCCTTTGTTTGCGAATGCCTGGGCTAGCGGCAGCGTAAATCCTCATGGCTACTGGAATATTGAAAGCTTTCATTTGGAAGGTACAATTCCGGTGTGGCGATTTGGGATTGGGGATGCGCTTTTAGAGAAGCGAATTTGGATGGAATCGGGAGCAAATACTACTTATATATATTATAAATTACTCAGGGCAACTAGAAGCCTCACTCTATCAGTAAAAGCATTTGTTAACTATCGAGATCATCATAGTAGAACCCGCGCCAAAGAGTGGTGGATGGATATCAAGGCAGTGGAAAGGGGAGTGAATGTAACTGCATCTTCTGGAGCCAAGCCATTTACTATTTTAACCGATAGTGGTAATGTCTCTCCAGCTCATGCCTGGTACTATGGATTTCAATTAGCCGGAGAACGCGATCGCGGACTTTACGATCTTGATGATAACTTACTAGCCGCCACCATCACCGCCACCATTGAGCCGGGAGGATCTCTCACTATTGTTGCTACTACTGAAACTAATCCCAATTTAAACGGTGCAGCAGCATTAGATACCCGGCGGAATTACGAACAAAACTTACTAGAAATTGCCAATAGAAAATCGCACCCAGATTGGATAAATCAGTTAATCCTTGCCGCCGATCAATTTATTGTCAATCGCCCCATATCTGGGAACCAAAATGGTAAAACAATTATTGCTGGATATCACTGGTTTGGTGATTGGGGCAGAGATACAGCGATTAGTTTACCTGGTTTAACTCTTGCTACAGGTAGAAAAGAAATTGCCCGTTCAATTCTGATCACTTTTGCCCAATATATCAGTCGCGGCATGTTACCTAATCGTTTCCCCGATAGTAACAATCCCCTCAACGATGGCGATTACAATACCGTCGATGCGACGCTCTGGTATTTTGAAGCAATTCGCCTTTATTATGCCAGTACTAACGACAGCGAGTTACTCCAAGAGCTATTTCCCAAATTAGTAGAAATCATTCAATGGCATAAAGAGGGGACAAGATTTAATATTCACCTAGATGCTAATGATGGATTAATTTATGCAGGAGAAAAAGGGGCACAACTTACTTGGATGGATGCCAAAGTTGGGGATTGGGTGGTGACACCCCGGATTGGTAAACCTGTTGAAATTAATGCCCTTTGGTATAATGCTTTGCGCACCATGTCAGTCTTTGCCCAAAAACTGCAACAGCCTCACCGAGAATACGAGCGGATGGCTGAGGCAACTTTACTGGGATTTGGACGTTTTTGGAATCAGGAAACAGGATATTGTTTCGATGTGATAGATACCCCAACTGGAAACGATCCATCTTTACGACCGAATCAGATTTTTGCTGTATCATTACCAGAAAGTCCCCTGACATTAGCACAACAGAAGAGTGTAGTAGAAGTTTGTGCGAGAAATTTGCTTACTTCCCATGGTTTGCGAAGTCTCGGGGTTAATCATCCTCAATATCAAGGTAATTATAGTGGAGATGAAACTCACCGCGATGGTGCTTATCACCAAGGCACAGTTTGGGGATGGTTAATTGGTCCCTTTGTCTTAGCTCACTTGCGGGTATTTAATGAACCAGCAAAAGCTCGCCAATTCCTCGAACCAATGGAGTATCATTTATCTGAGGGTGGATTAGGAACAATTAGTGAAATTTTTAATGGAGATGCGCCAATGGAGCCTAAAGGTTGTATTGCTCAAGCTTGGTCCGTAGCAGAAGTTCTCCGTAGTTGGTTTGCGACAGAAAACACAATCTAAGTTTACACCAAAAATTTCCTCTGCGTTCACGTAGTGTAGCGAAGCGCCACCTCTGCGCTAACCTCTGCGCCCTCTGCGTTAAAAAACTATTATTGAGAATGGTGCAAGATCTGAGTTTTACCTAAGTATTAGGTTATTTAGAGTGGTGCAATATCTGAGGAGGATTCATCCATGTTAGTACCAGAAAAAACTTGGCAGGATCAATACATTGTCACCAATGGCATTAAGCTACATTTCGTCACTCAAGGCGAAGGGAAACTGATGCTAATGCTCCATGGATTTCCAGGATTTTGGTATTCGTGGCGGCATCAAATTCCCGAATTTGCCAAAGACTATAAAGTTGTGGCTTTGGATTTGCGCGGCTACAACGAAAGCGACAAACCACAAGATAAATCTGCTTATAGAATAGATGAGTTGGTCAAAGATGTTGAGGGAGTTATCCTGGGATTAGGATACAATAGCTGTGTGTTAGTAGGTCATGACTGGGGAGGATTGATATCCTGGTACTTTGCCCATAGTCATCCAGAAATGCTAGAAAGACTAATTGTGATGAATATACCCCATCCCGCTAAATTTAGAGAAGGCTTCCAGACTCCTCAACAGCTTTTGCGTAGTTGGTATATTTTTTTATTTCAGCTACCCTGGTTACCAGAAATATTTTTGCAGGCGTGGGATTACCAACTTATCGAGCGTATTTTCACAAATATGGCGATTAACAAAAAAGCCTTTACATCAGCCGATATTGAAGCATTTAAAAATGCAGCAGCCCGACGGGGCGCACTGACAGCGATGGTAAACTATTACCGCAATCTTTTTCCCAATATCCTCAAACAAGATTGGCATGTGATCCAAGTGCCAACCCTAATGATTTGGGGCGAAGAGGATACAGCTTTGGGTAAGGAGTTAACCTACGAAACCCAAACTTATGTCAGCGACTTTTACATCCACTATATCCCAAATTGCAGTCATTGGGTCCAGCAGGAACAACCAGACTTAGTTAATCAGTATATGCGATCTTTCTTAGCATATTTAGTTTAAAAATATAGGACTTACGCAGTTATGCTATCTGTAGGGTGCGTTATGTAACGAACCCTACTATATATGGAGTTTAGTGACAGATTTTGCGTAAGTCCTGAAATAATTAAATTTTATACTATTGAATGTAGGGGGGCATTGCGTGCCAACGCTAAAATCAGCTTTTCAGGTATTGGTAGACAATACCCACCCTGGATTAAACTCCCTTTACACTAAAAGATGATTTATCTCTTCCTCAGTGTCTTAGTGTCTTAGTGGTTTATTAAATAATCACTCAACTCCCAAGCTCTTGAAAATAATTGACAATTATAACTTAAGGAATTAAGCTATCAATACTGAATAAGATTTTCAATAGCCAGGGATTCATGCCTAACCATTTTCTGCCAGAGAAAGGATTATTGTGGAATCGTCGCCAACTACTCCAGTTGGGAATGGCAGGATTAGGATTAACTGCGGCGGGATTGGTGGTGCAACGGCTACTGCCCAAACGCTCATCTTCAACCTCACTTAAAATACCACCACTCCCCAGCGATGCGCCAGAAGTTAATCCTAATTTCCATCCCATGAAGATGGTGCGGGACTTTGACTATGGTACGGTGAAGGAAGAAAAAGGACGCAAAATTAGAGAATTTCGGATCGTTGCTCAGACAACTACCGTACAACTCAATAGTGCTGTATCCTTAGTAACCTGGAACTACAATGGTCGGATACCGGGACCAACTTTACGGGCAACGGAAGGCGATCGCATTCGGGTCATTTTCCTCAATAATGGTGGACATGCCCATACTATGCACTTTCACGGTATTCATCCGGCTGAAGTGGATGGGATAAAGCCTGTGGCGAATGGGAAAGCGACGATTTACGAATTTGATGCGGAGCCATTCGGGGTTCATTTGTATCACTGCCACATTGCCCCAGTTACGCGCCATATTAGCAAAGGATTATATGGGATGTTTATCATAGATCCGCCCGAAAAGCGTCCACCCGCTGATGAAATTGTCCTGGTTATGGGTGGTTACGATATTAATGAGGATAACGAGAATGAACTCTTTGCCTTTAATGGGATACCCAACTACTACATGGAACATCCTATCCCCATCTATCAGAATCAACTGATACGGCTCTATCTCCTGAATCTAATCGAGTTTAACCCTGTTGCTACATTTCACATTCATGCCAACTTCTTCCGTATCTATCCCACAGGGATGACAATGACACCCACAGGACAAAGTGATGTCATTACAATGGGTACAGCCGAGAGACATATCCTCGAATTTGCCTATCCTTACACCGGGAAATATATGTTTCATCCCCATCAGGATGCAATCGCAGAAGCTGGCTGTATGGGTCATTTTGACGTAATCTCGCCCGCCTAGTTATTTTTTTGCCAATTAGTTGACATAAATTACTAATAGTTGGATAATGGTAAGCCAGGTAAATTATTGCTAAATATTCCTAATAGACTAAAACTACCATGAAATCGATTTGGCGTTTTCTCTCACTAGCAGTTGCTAGTGCCCTCCTGATTGTTTTGACCAATTGCGCTCAGACAGCAAGTAATAATACCACATCAACCTCTGGACCTGCTGATACGGCTAGTGTTACAGCTACCACTCATCAAAGCCACAGTAGTAAAGAACAGATTAATATTAATACTGCGATTCTGTCAGAATTAGACAAATTAGAAGCAAAATTAGGTGTACCAGCATTATCGAATAGAATTCAGGCAAGTCGTCCCTATGGTAATATTGATGAACTAGTATCCAAAAAGGTGATTAGTCAAGAACAATTTGACCAGATCAAAAATATGGTTACCCTTGAGGATATTGTCTTAACTGGAGAAGCAAAAGATGTGGATTATCTGATCAAACTGGGGCTAATGAAAGGACATCTGTTAGTAGCAAAAGAACTACTAGATCAAGGCAAGCCAGAGCAAGCAGAACCCCATATCGGTCATCCAGTTGAAGAAATTTATCTTGATGTGGAAGAGCAATTGCAAGATCGTAAAGTACCAGAATTTAAAACAACATTAATGAGTTTACAAGAATTGATCAAATCCAAACCTAACGATCCCAAAATAGCAACGCAATTCCAAGCATCAATGGTAGCAGTAGATAATGCAATTAGCAAGTTACCAGAAACGCAACTAAAATCGCCGGGATTTGTGATGAAGGCGATTAACGGATTGCTCGATTCTGCCAACTCCGAGTATGGGGCAGCAATTTCCAATGGTAAAATTACCGCAGCAATTGAATATCAAGACTCGCGGGGATTTGTCACCTACGCCGACAGCCTATATAGCAGTATCTCCAAATCAAATGTCAAAGAAAATACAGATGCTCAGAGTACCATCGCAGATGCTATGAGTAAACTAAAGAAAGCATGGCCTTCAGCCCAACCCCCTGCAACACCAGTACTATCACCAGAGGAAGTCTCCCAACTGATTAAAACAATCGAACAGAAGACTTCAAGTAGCACCTAAATTAGGCTTTTCTAGGCTAGATTACATATAGTGGTAATGGTGCGTTATACTTTGCTAACGCACCCTAGAGATAGAGGCGGCAACTTACCAATTACACCTTACCTTTTCGATAGATAAAATGAAAGATCTTGACCAGGAAAAAACTATCAACATCCTCAACAACATCATGGAATTTGAACTAGCAGGTGTTGTTCGTTATACTCACTATTCCCTGATGGTAACTGGACCAAATAGAATTCCCATCGTCAACTTTTTCAAAACCCAAGCTAGTGAATCCTTGCTCCACGCGCAACAAGCTGGAGAAATTATCACAGGTTTAGAGGGACATCCCAGCCAAAAAATTACACCCATTGAAGAAACCTACCAGCACTCCGTCAGAGATATTTTGGCAGAAAGCCTCAACCATGAGAAAAAAGCCTTAGAGATGTATAAGGAGTTACTGGACACGGTTGAGAATGCTAGTATATACTTAGAGGAATTTGCCAGAACCCAAATTGGGCAAGAAGAAATGCACAGTCTAGAAATTAAAAAGATGTTGCGAGATTTTAGTTAATTGTTATTTGTTATTTGTTGTTGGTTGTTATTGGTTATTAGTTATTGGTTGTTTTACGCCATATTGCAGCATTCCCCACTTCCCACTCTGGCAAAAACCAATAAAAATTGCCCCCAAACAAGCAGTGGAGAGTGGGGAGTGGAGAGTGGAGAGTGGAGAATAACTAATAACAAACAACAAATAACAAACAACCAACAACCAACAACCAACAACCAACAACAAAAAACGAAAAAATGGATTTTAGTGCTGCTTTACCAACCTTTGTAATTACCCTCCGGGAGGGCGTAGAAGCCGCTCTTGTAGTAGGAATTGTCCTCGCCTGCCTAAAAAAAGCCAAAGCCCAAAAACTGAACATTTGGGTTTATGCTGGTGTGGTAGTCGGAATTATTGCCAGTGCCTTAGTCGGTGTAATATTTAGTTGGGGTATTCAAGCCTTAAATAACACCTATCCTCAATACTCACCTGTAATTGAGCCACTCTTAGAGGCAGTATTTGCGGTAATTGCGATCGCACTTTTGAGTTGGATGCTGATTTGGATGACTCAGCAGGCAAAATCTTTGAAAGGTGAAATTGAAGGAAATGTCACCTCTGCGATTAAAGATGGAAATAACCGGGGCTGGGGTATTTTTAGCTTAATTTTAATCGCCGTATTGCGGGAAGGCTTTGAAACTGTAGTCTTTATTATTGCCAAGTTTCAACAGGGAATTATTCCCGCATTAGGCGCACTTGGTGGAATCGCAGGTGCAGCGGGAATTGGTGTCCTATTATTTAAGTGGGGTGTAAAAATTAATATCCGCCAATTTTTCCAAGTGATGGGTGTATTCTTATTGCTAATTGTAGCAGGTTTAGTGTTAGGTGGACTGGCAAACTTTGATGCAGCAATGGCGGCATTATCGCAGATGAATCGGGAGTCAGAAGGGGTATGTTTTTACTACGAACACTTTGCCAGAGAACATTCCTGTATTCTCGGCTCAATGGTTTGGAATCTGAGCGGAGTTTTACCCGACGATCAGTTTCCTGGTATGGTATTTAAAGCATTATTGGGGTATCGAGCGAAGATTTATGTGGTGCAAGCGGTAGGTTATTTGCTGTTTTTCTTCACGATTGGGACTATTTATTTCCGCAGTTTAGTAGCGCCAAGTCAAGCTAATCGAGGTGCTTCGGTGCAGAAGAATTGAAAAACCTAACCCCCCAACCCCCAGGGCTGTTTCATTCTCAAATTTTACGACAGATTGAAATCTGTCGCTACACAGACAAAACCTGCCTTCGCAGGTTAGCGAGTCTTGCATTAGCTGATTAACAAATAAGTTGAACCGCCGAAGGGCGGTAAAGCCAGTGTAGCAACAGGTTTAAACCTGTTGCTGTAGGAGAATGAAACAGCCCTGCCCAACCCCCTTCCCTACAATGGAAGACGGAGCAAGATTTCTGAGTCTCTTCTCCTTCTGGAGGAAGGGAGAGTAATACCCTTCACCCTTCACCCTTCACCCTTCACCCTTCACCCTTCATCCTTCATCCTTCATGCGAATCGTAATATCTTGTTACAAGCTTGGCGAGATTGTCCCTTAACTGTTCAAAATAGGGATGTTGCGTTCGTACAAATTTCCAACATGGCTAGGCACTGTGGGAAACTGTTCAGCGTCAATATATATTAGACACAGTAAGGAGTGCCCGCACATGTTGCCATACATCCTCGCGTTAATTATCGGTTTGGGTAGCCTTGCCTTCTACATGGCAGCTTTCTTTTTTCCCGAAGTGCATCGCAAAAATGATTTTATCTGGAGTGGCATTGGACTATTCTACGCCCTGATCTTATGGGTATGTGGGGAAAGAATTACGGGTGCGGTATTGCTAGGTCAAATGGCAAGCGTATCTCTGCTAGGATGGTTAGGCTGGCAAACCCTCACCATGCGGCTAGAATTGACATCACCGGAAAAACGGACTGAGATTTCCCCTGAAATACTAGAAAAAATAAAAAATTTATCTAAATGGGGGTTTGGACAACAACTACTACAACCAATCACGAGTCTATTGGGCAAAAAGCAAGTTAAGACTCCACCAGCTCCAACTGTAATGACTGCGACAGTAGTACAGACTCCTGAAGCAGTGGAAGACTCACCGCAGGCTCAGATTCCGGATTGGGAATTGGGGGCAACCGAGGAAGCAAAAACTATTGAAGCAACCGAGGAAGCAGAAACTCTCCCATCTGCTGGTAACTGGGATCGTAACTGGGAGGCGGAAACTGTATCATCTTCTCCTGAAGAAGATGATACAGGAATAACTCCAAGAGATATTATTGCAGCGATCGCGGAACTAGAAGTAGCCCCATCTCCTACCGAGGATAATCTATCGACAGCAGCAGCAGAAACTACTGAAGTAACTGAGCCACATCAAACTCAGACAGCTTCTACCGATGATAATCTAGCTACAGCAGGATCATCTACTGAGGAATTTAGTGAGGAAACCTGGGAAGCGATCGCGCCCCAAACGCCCGCAGCAGAAGCAGTAGCAGAGAAACCTGAAGCAAGTCTCTCCCCAGTCAAAGAAAAATCAAGTCCAATTAAGCAAGTCTCTGGCTTGTTTAAAAATTTCTTTAGCAAAAAACGCTCTGGAGAAACGAATCAGACACCAAAAACTACTGAGTTACAAACATTACCAGAGCAAGCAATTGCTCTATCTGATGAAGTATCTGCAACAGATGTTACCCCAGCAGTAACAGAGTCGCCAGAGCCATCAGCTTCATCCGAATTATCATGGCAGACAAATATTATCTCTGAGGAAGTCACCCCAGCGGAGTCACAAACTCCAGAAGTGACAGAATCAGCAGAGTTATCAGATCCATCGGAAGTATCATGGCAGACAACTGTGATCTCTGAGGAAGTTACTTCAGTTGAGTCACAAACTCCAGAAGTGACAGAATCAGCAGAGTTATCAGATCCATCGGAAGTATCATGGCAGACAACTGTGATCTCTGAGGAAGTCACCTCAGTGGAGTCACAAACTCCAGAAGCGACAGAATCGGCAGAGCCACATCCTATACCAGAAGTCTCCGAGGAGACAAGTGTCATGGCTGAGGAGATGACACCAGTCGAGTCAAAAACACCGGAAGTGACAGAATCCCCAGAGCCACCTGCTCCACTGGGATCTCCCTGGGATACAATTATGACGGCAGAAAAGGTAACTGAACCCACGACTGAATTGGAAACCCCCGAAACAAAACCAGCAGTGGAAGATACCACACCATCAGAATCTCCCAAAATCATTTTCCGTAATCGACCAAACTCCAAACTGATAGAATTGCTAAAAACACCCACTTCCTCTGACTCGCCAGAATCCAAAGAGGAGACAACCACACCTCCAGAGCAAGTATAATCCCATCCATCAAGCAGGGTGCGTTGTCGCCGAGGCGCAACACACCCTGATCTCAAATAGACATCTCCGAAATAAAAATACTCCCGGTCACACTTGATAGTAAAATTAAATTTTACCAAGAGACAAATGGTTTAGCTGTGTTTGGGGGGTTGGGTTAAGTTATTTTTAACTACGAAAGATAAAATTATTCAAAGGAGTAATTCTCAAAACCTATGACTCAAACATTAGCCAAAATAGTCACTTTTGAGGAATTTATCGATCGCTTAAGTGAAAATTATGGGGTACGCTACGAACTACATAATGGTGAAATAGTTGAAATGGCACAACCAGTAGGAGATCATGAAGAAGTTAAAAGCTTTTTAGGTATCGAAATTTCTTGTGAAATCAAACGTCTCCAACTACCCTACGGTATCCCCAATCAAGTTATAGTTAAACCTTCCGGAAAAGATTCTGGTTATTTTCCAGATGTCTTGGTACTAAATCGGGCAAATCTGGCAAACGAGAAATTATGGAAAAAAGCATCTACCCTCAGTTTAGGTTCGTCGATACCTTTAGTAATTGAGATTGTATCAACCAATTGGCGGGATGATTACCATTTGAAGTTTGCTGATTATGAAGAAATGGGTATTCCAGAATATTGGATTCTAGATTATGCAGCATTGGGTGGACGTAATTTTATTGGTAATCCCAAACAACCAACAATCTCTGTCTGTAACTTGGTGGATAGAGAATATCAGATTAGTAAGTTTCGAGATAATGATCCCATTGTCTCCCAAACTTTTCCTGAGTTAAATCTTACTGCGAACCAGATTTTTCAAGCTGGTTTGGTGTGAATATACAGCAATTATGAGGTAGGTGAGGTACAGAGAAACCCGGTAACTTTGGCGAAACCGGGTTTCTGGAATCTTGCAGATCATTCCGTTGGGGCAGGGTGAAGCATTTGGATATTAATACCTCAGTTTTTGACGAATTTAGTCGTCCAAATGCTTCACCCCTACAGATTATTATCTTGACCAACAACCAATAACCAATAACCAATCAATCTCTAATTTTCCCCTTCAAAAAACTGGAAAAATAGCTTACTACGCTGAACGCCATTATCGATACCGTAATTGCTAACCGTCAGAGTGCGCAAATCATCGAATAAGGGTTGTGCGATTAATTCCACTATTCGCATTAGGGGGAGCTGACGATCGATGAATGCTTTACTATTAGACCAATCGATATAGAAATAGCCATTATTATTAAATGGCAAAGGCGCTCTCGCATCTTGGAATGTCTCGTCATTCAATAGAGAATTATCCATTCCTTTAAGGGCTTCATCCATTGCCTCGATTGAATTGGTGAAAATCTCGTAATTTCCAATAGAGGTGTGTATGCCCTGCACTTTTGCCTCTAAATTCAGCAAGCTGCCCTTGCCATCTTCAACAGTAGAAGGCACGAGTTTAGTCCAGACAGTCAAATTGCGATCGCGAAATGGTAATATTCCGGCACTTAGCCCTTGCTTTTCGGCAAGCTCATCTAGATTTGCGATTGCACCTTCGGCATTGGCGCTATCAAGTTTTTCGGCGACAAAAATCCAATCTGGATTAACTAAATCAGAACTTGGTAACAATGATAGGGCGTATTCGCCTTGCACCCAACTGAAGATATTTTCTGGCAATTTAATCTCCCAACCGGATTCCAAACGGGCAATAGATCGATCCAAGAGAGATTTAAGAATATCTTCATTCCCAACTTCTGTCGAGAGACTATGCCAGAGTTGATTTAAGTCACTTCCAGCAATTGCCAAGGCACTCTCCCCTGGGATATATTGCAAAGCATCTACGGGTTTGGAGAGGAGGGGGACGATAGTTTCTTCACTTGCTTCTGCCCCAAGAATGGCAGTGTGGGCTAGTAATCCCTGATTATCCAAGGAGAAAGCGATGCCTAAAGTTTGGGATGTTGGAAATGAATCTCGCGGTAGTATAGATTTTGCAGAAATCCAGGCAGCTAGAGCTGGTACATTAATGAAACTCAGACCAATTCGATTTTCCACCAAGGCGGGCAAAATTTTCTGATATTCGGGGCTATTTGCCAAGTTGAGATCCGCCGCTTGGACATTATTAATTGCATCTCGCAATACTTTGGGATGATTGGCAAACAAGACAAAGCGATTGGCAACTACAGCGCTAGTGATGATTTTGGGAGGTTGATTAGGTTTAGTATCATCATTGACTAATTCAGGGAGAGGACGCTTGTAAAGTAGAGTCACGCCTTGGTATGGTTCAAATACTAAATCCCCTTGTCCGGCAATTGCTTTGCTGGAATAAAGTACTTGTAAAGCTGCCTTTGCCTTTTCTGGATTGTCTGTGGTTAAGGCTAGCAGATATCCGGGCTGAGTGGCATTCTCAGGATTGCGATCTAAATCTAAGGAGGTGACAGCCATTGTCATTTCATCGCCTACCCAGGATTGGATATCTTGCCGATAGTTTAAATCGAGGGGGGCTACCAGACTGTCTTGTAATTGCCGCAATTCCTCCAAATTCTCTCTCTCTCCCAGGAGGGATACCATTAGAGGTGTCTGTTTGGAGACAAAGATTGCAGTTGATGGGTTTTTTGGGGTATTTTCCTGGGGCAAACTTGCCTCGGCTGAGGAGGTAAACCAGAAAAAGCTGCCAAGAGCAATTAGCAGTACCGAGACTACTACTGTAAAGGGATAAAAAAACGAGCGTAGCTTCATAAATAACTTCCGATGGCGTTTGAGGGCGATTAAGTAAGAAATCAAGGTCAATTCCACCGCTTATAAAAATCTAGGTAAACCTAGATAAACTCAACGGTATAAGTTTCTTAAGCAATCTCTTCTAGTGCGGTGACGCTTCCCCGGTATCGAGGTTGGCCAGAAAATCCCAGTTAGAGACGGTATAATAATCATGTCTTTGATTAATACCGGACTGCTCGAGCTTTTTATTCAGTTGATGCCACAGGCTCCAGACGTGCTTAGTTGACTTCACATCAACAAAGGCGGTTAAGGAGCCTGGTATCTTTTCACTTAATCTCATCCCACGACGGGCAATCGCTAGGGCTGCCCCCGTGTCACTAGCCAAGCCATACAGCCTCAGATATTTGACTAAACCAATCATACTAGAATAGGCAGGATTGACTGTTATTAATTCAATCCCTCTATTAGAAAGTATTGAGTTTAACTGTTTATAAAACTCAGCATAAGCCCAGCTTGATAACATCCTCGCGTATTTTTTACCACGCTCTCTCAGGTCGAGAAGAAGCTAGTCTAAGTCTCGGTAAATCTAGGTATTTTGGCAACTGCTATCAACCCATATTATTAGTTCGGCGGGTTATTCTTGCCAACAAGGAGGATCGGTAAGTCAAAAGTTACCCTTACCGCTTACCCCTTACCTCTTACACCTTACCCCTTAAACCAAATGACAAGTCAATCCTTCAGTCAACCCATCCCCCAAATCAGTGTAGAAGAATTAGCGCAGCGGATGGTAGAATCTCCTGATAGGCTTCAGTTAATTGACGTGCGAGAACGCCAAGAAGTCGCGATCGCTAGCGTAGAAGGCTTCGAGGTTCTTCCCTTGAGCGAATTTGCCGAATGGTCAAACCAAATTCACACCCGCTTCGATCCCAATGCTGAAACCCTAGTGATGTGCCATCACGGTATCCGTTCCCGTCAGATGTGTGAATGGTTAGTGAGTCAGGGATTCACCAATGTCAAAAATGTGGCAGGGGGTATTGATGCTTACTCGACGGTCGTTGATTATAGCATCCCTTGCTACTAATTTAAAGTTCTCAGCAAACTACAGGAGATCCCTTCGTTTTGTTATCCTGTAAATTAATATCAATTCAGGGCTGTTATCGAGATCTCCTTTCCCCCAGTACTCCACCCAAAGAAATTTGATGGGCAGAAGAAACCCGGTTTTTTGAAAAAACCGGGTTTCTCAGAGAGCTTTGAGCTATTATTGATTTGCGAGCGTATTTACACCAGAGTGTATTATTT
>NZ_JAMZMM010000016.1 GCF_024178385.1 Limnofasciculus baicalensis BBK-W-15
TTTAGTAATAATTAATCCCTAATTTTCTTTGACTAGAATTTATCACCTGAAAATCCCTGTCAGTCTGCTTTCTAGGTTGAGCAAATTTTGAGAATGAAACAGCCCTGCCCCAATATCGGAAGAACCCTAAAAATTAAGAATTTTCAATAAGTATTAACTTTCTTCAATATTTCTATAGTTTTGTCTAGCTTCTCCGTGAATCCAACAGTATTGATTTCTGTTTTATATGATTTAGTTTGGGTTCTCCGTGAATTCAACTAGATTAATTATTTAAAAAAGAGGGGTGATCCCCCTCAATCCCTCTGCCACAAAATTGGTGATTATTAACTGTGTCGCTTTTGCTCAATGCGATTACAGAACTCAGATCGCCAGACTACTAATAGTGTGGATAGTCCGTTAGAAACGCCTAATACACGCTACAGATAGAGGGTTGGCGTAAATCCTGGATTAGCTAAAGTGCGATCTCAGAAAACTTGTTTTGTCAGCCTTCGAGTTATCGATCCCAGAAAGCGAAGCGATCGGCTATAATCAATTCAATCGAATCTAAAAGGGTGCATTTATGCAGTATGTAGCATTAGAATGGGATCATACAATCGGCAAACCAATGATTAGCTGGTTGGTGGTGGAATGTGCAGGTGTCGGTGAGAAGTGTGGAGGCCCACAGGCTTTAGCACCACGACGGGATATTGCCTACTTTGTCTATCCTGAAACAGCGGAACAGGATGCCAAAGAGTTTGCCGAGTACAAAAATGTGATGGCTGGCAATCTTGATTCATCGAAAATAATCCAGTACCGGGAATTAATTGAGAGCAAAACTAGCTTAAATCGCCATGTCGCGTTTGAGTGGGATCATGGTATTTTTAATCCTCTGATTCAGTGGGCGGTACTCAAATGGGGAGGAGAAGGAACCTTTGGTGTTCCGCGAGAAGATATTGGCTATTTTCTCGATCCGGATACAGCTAAAACCGATGCCAAGATAGTGAGTATATTAAGGGATCGAAGAATGGCAGTTCCACAAGCAAAAGTCTTGCAATTGAGTGGAATAGCTAACAGGAGTTTATAGGAGTTTTCAGTTCCATTAAGTAACTCCCAGAAACCCGGTTTTTTCAAGAAACCGGGTTTCTTTTGAACTTCTAAACTGCTAAAATTCTGTTATTAAGAACTGGGATATTAATTATAAATTTAACTAAATTAATCTGGCTTTCTGCACGAATTGTTCCCCCAATTAGCTCGACAAGTTTAGCAACTAAAGCTAGTCCTAAACCAGTACCCCCTATCTTCCAAGGATCGTGACTGGGCACTCGGTAAAACTTATCAAAAATACGACTTAGCTCATCGGTGGGAATCTCAACACCAGAATTGCTAATAATCAGTTCCACAGATTCTAAATTATCCGCTTGATTTAGGGGGTAAGCAGTCAGAGTAATTTCACCGCCTGATGGGGTGTATTTACAAGCATTATTGAGTAATTCAACTACAATTCGCTCCAAGGAAGCTCCGTCCAATATTAAAATAGGAAGATCGGCATATAAATCTATCTTTAGATTCTGTTTTTGAGCATTAATTCTAGGTAAAAAAGGTTCAATAATAGAAGGTAACCAGGTTTCTAATTGCAACGGAGCAGATGCTACTGTCACCTCTCCTGCTTCGAGTTTTTGGAATTCCAAGAGAGTGTTGACCAAGTTAATTTCTCGCGTACATTCTGTCAACATAATCTCTGTATAGCGATCGCGCATTTCGGGTTCCTTGACTACCTTCAGCATTTGGATTGCCATTCTAATATTTGTCAAGGGAGTACGGAGTTCGTGAGATACTGTTGCCATAAACTCATCTTTAGCACGGTTATTTGCCCTTTCCTGTTCCAAAATATGCTCTTTCTCTGTTTCAGCCTCTTTGCGATCGGTAATATTAACCATCAAACCCCGCAGACTTTGCAAATTACCCAAAGAATCGCACACAAGAGAAACCCGATCTCTCAGCCAGATAATTCGTCCATCAAGGGTGAGACATCGATACTCAAATTCGTGATCTCTACCCTGCTTTACTTCTTCTCGACAGAAAGCTGTCACCCAATCTCTATCATCTGGATGAATTAGATTTATCCAAAAATCTGGACGACGCTGCCACTGCTCTAGAGGGTAACCTAAGATCCGCTCTGCACTGCGACTAACGAAAGTAAATTTTAAAGAGTTTGGTTCGCATTCCCAAACAATTGCGTCACTGAGATCGTTAACTAAATCTCGGAAACGAGAATCGCTAATTTGGGCTTTAATTCGCTCTTGCTTCTCGCTTTCTAGGATTCTTTCCCAGTCAGGATAAGTTCTATTTAAAAAGGTAACTTTCTCTACCTCAGTTTCTGAATCTACAACAGGAGCTAGTTGTTCTCGATTCTGAGATTCACTAATATCTCTGACAACTGCAAATAGCCGTTCGTCTTCCCCTCGTGAAAAATGCCAAGATAACCAACGGTAGCTGTTATTTTGAGTGCGAAAGCGATTTTCTATTGTGATTCCTTTACAACCGGAAGGCTGAAGGCAAAGCCAGCGGAAACAAGTCTGAGAGGAATTAATATCATCAGGATGGATAAATTCAGTCCAACAACGGGATTCCCTCTCGGCAATTGACAATCCCAAAATTTCCTGCCAATTTTGACTTAGTATCTGAAAACTCCCGTTTGGATCGAGGACAGCGAAAAGATCTGGAGTAAGATCGAAAAAGGCTTGCAGATTTGTTTGGATTCCGAGTAGTTCATCAATCTGCTGCTTTAAGCGAGGAAATTTTGACATGGTGACTTGGGATATTGTTCAGCATTCCTGAAATGGCGAGTCATTATATTTATCATTCCCTCCCTATTGTTGTATAAGATAAAAGGTGAGAGGTGAGAGGTGAGAGGTTAAGTTATTTTGCGTTATCTCTTACCCCTTTTTCTGAGCTATTTTTCCAGCTAGACGGCAACTACCCCTAACTATGACGGTTCTGCCCACTGATAAAAAGCATCATAGAGCAGTAAATTGTTAAGATAAGATACATAAAAGTTTACACATTCGCCCGCCCCTCTTAAACTGCTCGGAAAGGACAACAGACCATGTTTGAACATTTTACAGACAGAGCTATCAAAGCCATCATGCTCGCTCAGGAAGAAGCACGTCGGTTGGGACACAACCTTGTGGGAACCGAGCAGATTTTATTGGGGTTGATTGGCGAAGGGACTAGTATAGCGGCAATTGTGCTTAAAGAGTTAGGTATTACCCTGGAGCCGACAAGGAAATTAGTTGCCCAAATTATCGGCAGGGGTTCCGGCGCAGTGCCAATAGAAATTCCCTTCACCCCGAAAGCCAAGCGCCTGTTTGAGCAAGCCTTCCAAGAAGCGCGTCAACTCGCCAACAACTATATTGGACCAGAACATTTATTGCTGGCAATCCTTCAGGACAAAGATAGTGTAGCGGGTAAAGTGCTACAAAACTTGGGTGTCGATCCCGAAGATGCCCGGATTAAGCTGATTCAGTCTATCGGAGAAGTTGTGGCGGCGGGTACAAGTCGGGGATCGGGTTCTCCGGGAATGGGAAGAAATTCAAGCACAGCAACTTTAGAGGAGTTTGGCACTAATCTAACTCGACTAGCTGCTGAAGGTAAACTGGACCCAGTTGTGGGTAGAGTTAAGGAAATCGAACGGGTGATTCAGATTTTAGGTCGTCGCACTAAAAATAACCCTCTGTTACTAGGAGAACCGGGAGTTGGCAAAACTGCGATCGCGGAAGGTTTGGCTCAACGTATTGCTGATAAAAATATCCCAGATATTTTAGCAGATAAGCAGGTAATTAGCCTAGATATGGCAGCGTTACTAGCAGGTACTCGCTTCCGAGGCGAATTTGAAGAACGACTCAAGCAAGTTGTACAGGAAGTCCGTCAATCTGGCAATATTATCCTGGCAATTGATGAAATTCACACTTTGGTTGGTGCAGGGGCAACTCAAGGGAGTATGGATGCGGCAAATATGCTTAAACCTGCCCTGGCACGGGGGGAATTGCAGTGTTTGGGAGCGACAACTTTGGATGAATACCGTAAATATATTGAACGGGATGCAGCATTAGAACGTCGTTTCCAACCTGTGATGGTAGGGGAACCTTCTGTTGAGGAAACTATTTCCATTCTCTACGGTTTGCGAGATACTTACGAGCAATACCACAAGGTTCAAATCTCCGATTTAGCTATCGAAGCTGCGGCTAAACTCTCTCACCGTTATATTTCAGATCGGTTCTTACCTGACAAAGCAATCGATTTAATTGATGAAGCCGGAAGTCGCGTCCATTTAATGTATTCTAAAATATCCCCCGGGACGAAAGAACTGAAAAAGGAATTGCGTCAGGTAACCAAAGAAAAAGAAGCCGTAGTGCGAATTCAAGATTTTGAGAAAGCCTCAGAATTACGCGATCGCGAATTAAAACTAGAAGCCAAACTGAACGTAATTACCAATAATTCAGAAACTCCAACCATCCAACCCATTGTTGATGAAGAAGATATTGCCCAAATTGTCTCGTCTTGGATGGGAATACCTGTTAATAAATTAACTGAATCAGAATCGGCTATGCTCCTGCATCTTGAAGAAACTTTGCATCAGCGACTAATCGGTCAAAATGAAGCGGTTACTGCTGTTTCCAAGGCAATTCGGCGTGCAAGAGTTGGCTTGCAAGACCCCAATCGACCCATTGCTAGCTTTATCTTCTCTGGTCCAACTGGTGTCGGTAAAACAGAATTAACTAAGGCTTTGGCTGCTTATATGTTCGGTGCGGAAGATGCGATGATTCGGTTGGATATGTCTGAGTTTATGGAACCTCATACTGTATCTAAACTAATTGGTTCTCCTCCTGGATTTGTCGGTTATGATGAAGGCGGTCAATTAACTGAAGCGGTACGACGGAAACCATACAGTGTGGTATTGTTTGATGAAATCGAAAAAGCTCACCCCGATGTGTTTAATGTTCTCTTGCAACTGTTAGATGAGGGTAATTTGACTGATGCTAAAGGTCGAGCTGTGGACTTCAAGAACACGCTGATTATTATGACATCAAATATCGGTTCCAAAGCTATCGAAAAAGGTGGCAGTGGTTTCGGGTTTCAGTCAGATGAAGATCTAGCTGAATCTCGGTACAATTATATTCGCAATCTTGTGAATGAAGAACTAAAGCAATATTTCCGCCCTGAATTCCTCAATCGCCTTGATGATATTATTGTCTTCCGTCAACTTGTCAAAGATGAAATCAAGCAAATTGCTGATATTCTCTTGCGAGAAGTATCGATGCGCTTGCTCGAAAAAGGTATAGCTTTAGAGGTGACGGAACGCTTTAAAGAACGTATAATTGCAGAAGGCTATGACCCCAGTTATGGCGCGAGACCTTTACGAAGAGCAATTATGCGTTTGCTAGAAGATAGCTTGGCTGAAGCTATGTTATCAGGCAATATTAAGGAAGGTGAGACAGCAATTATTGATGTTAATGATGATGGTGAGGTGAAGGTTTTATCGAGTATATCCCAGGAATTTTTGCTCGAACCTGTGGGTTGAGTAGGGAGCAATATAGTTAAAGAAACCCGACTTCTTGGAGAAGTCGGGTTTCTTTGTGTTAAGTTTGTTTACGTCTAATTACAAAGAAATATTGCGTTTTTGAACTGCGATCGCAAAAGCTTGATAAAGTGAAAATAATAAATTATAAACTGGGGACTTTTTCGTATCTGTTAGAGGCTCCAGAATAAGTAAAGCAATCGCACAGGGTTTAATCGTGAAGAAAAATAATCAATTGGAACGGGTTCCTGATGAGTTACAGAAGACACTGGATTTAGAAGCAAGTAACCCTTTAGCAGATAGAAAAGATGAAATAGCTAATTTGCTAAATTCTGACCGTTTTATTGCTGATTACGATGCTTGTATTTGGTGGAATGGGTGCTATTACTGTAAAGATGAAAGCCATAATTGGTATTGCATAAAGTGTACGTTTTAATAATCCGATCGGTTGAGTTAGTATGCGCCAATCTCGTCTATGTACGCCCATGGCTATCGGGCTGATAGCCTATTTACCTGAGTTCGGTGTTAGGAGTAGCCCTTTCAGGGCGGCTACGCCAACGGTGTTAGGAGTTAAAATTTAAGAGCATTAGTTGAAATAGTGTGGACTTTTGGTTTTGTTCTCCCCATTTTGTCAGTGCAATGATTAGTAATTGATCGAGAAATTTAGTTTAATGGAAAACACAGCGGAATACACCTGCGCCTACTGCGGCGAATCGAATGTAACCTTTGTTGATATCAGCGCAGGTTTCCAACAATCTTATGTAGAAGATTGTCAAGTTTGCTGTCAGCCCAATGTCTTATTTGTGCGGGTGGATGAAGATACGCTGGATATCGAGATTGATAGTGAATGTGAGAGTTAATTGTTGTTTGTTGTTTGTTGTTGGTTAATTGTTGTTGGTTAATTGTTGTTTGTTGTTTGTTATTTGTTGTTGGTTAATTCCCTACTCCCTACTCCCCACTCCCTACTCCCTACTCCCTACTCCCCATTCCCCAAATTTGACGCTACCATAGAGACTCGCATCCTGTGAGGGAAACTCCTATGCCTACACATACACCTACAGATCCCAACCCATCCATTGGCGGTTTATATGTTAAAACAGGGGAAAAACAACTAGCCTTTCCCCTCAAACATACCGAAGTTGAGGCAAAAATTGCTGGTAACCTGTCGCGGGTGGAGGTAACCCAGACATTTGAGAATCCTTTCACGGAAGCATTAGAAGCAATTTATGTTTTCCCGTTGCCAGATGAAGCCGCCGTAGATAATATGGAAATTAAAATCGGCGATCGCGTAATCAAAGGTAACATTAAAAAACGGGAAGAAGCACAGGCTATTTACGAACAAGCAAAACGACAAGGGCGTACCGCTGGCTTGTTAGAGCAAGAAAGGGATAATATTTTTACTCAATCTTTGGCTAATATTCAGCCGGGGGAACAAATTGATGTCACTATTCGCTACACCGATAGTTTAAAATTTGCAGGGGGCGACTATGAATTTGTCTTCCCAATGGTAGTTGGACCTCGTTTTATTCCTGGTATTCCTATTGATAGTAGTGGCGATACGGATTTAGTTCCTGATGCGTCCAGAATTACTCCTCCTATTATACCTCCAGCTACTCGTTCCGGACATGATATTGGCGTGACGGTAGAAATTGATGGAGGTTTGCCTATTTCTGATATTCGTTCGACTTCTCATCAGCTACGGATTGAACATGAAGGGCAAATTGTCCGGGTGAAATTGGGGAACGAAGATACAATTCCCAATAAAGATTTAATTTTACGATATCGAGTAGCTTGCGATCGCACTTCTGCCACTATCCTAACTCAATCCGATGAACGGGGCGGACATTTCGCCATTTATTTTATCCCAGCGTTGGCATACCGCGCTAATGAAATTGTCCCGAAAGATGTGGTATTTCTGATGGATACCTCCGGTTCCCAACAAGGAGATCCCCTGCGGAAATGTCAGGAATTGATGCGGCGATTTATCAATGGCTTGAATCCCGATGACACTTTTACAATTATCGATTTTTCTGATATTACCACTCAGTTATCTGGCAAACCATTACCAAATACACCGGAAAACCGCACCAAAGCCATCGACTACATTAATCGGTTACAAGCCAATGGCGGTACTTATTTACTGAATGGAATTCGGGCGGTGTTAAATTTCCCAGAAGCAGTAGAGGGAAGGCTGCGGAGTATTGTCTTGCTGACTGATGGTTATATTGGCAATGAAAATGAAATTCTGGCAGAAGTACAGGAGCATTTAAAACCGGGAAATCGCCTTTATAGTTTTGGGGTTGGTAGTTCAACAAATCGCTTTTTACTCAATCGCATTGCTGAAATTGGACGGGGAACATCTCGGATTATCCGTCACGATGAACCTACAGAGCAAGTTGCTAATGAATTCTTCCGTCAAATTAATAATCCGGTGCTAACAAATATCCAAATTAACTGGAATGGTACGGGAGAAATACCCGTTACTTATCCATCTATTGCACCTGATTTATTTGCGGAACAACCTTTAGTTTTGTTTGGACGAAAACAAGATCGGATTGCGGGTGATTTACATATTACTGGTATTGCCGCAGGTGGATATCGGTATGAACAGACATTTAACCTCAACTTTGAAGAAACGGGGAATCCTGCAATCGCCCAACTCTGGGGAAGGATGCGGATTAAAGACTTAATGAATCAAATGTTCCGCTACGAAACAAAAGGAATAGTAGAGGCAGTTACGGAGACAGGATTAACTTATCAACTACTATCTCAATACACCGCTTTTGTCGCAGTGAGTGATGAAGTAAGAGTAGATCCCGAAGGTAATTCTATCTCAATGGCAGTGCCAATAGAAATGGCAGAAGGAGTTAGCTATGAAGGAATTTATGGAGGAAATATTCCGGCTGCCCCAGCACCGCAAGCCATGATGAGATCCGCTGTGGCAGATGTTAACTATGTTATGGAAGAAAGAGCGCGTGGGATTACATTGTCATCATCTAAAGTGGCTAAAAGTGGATTTTCAAGTAATTTATTTGGTGGTAAGGTTAATGATTCTGAGATAGATTGTTTAATGGAAGCAGAATCATTTGTCCAAACACCAGGTACAAATAATCATCCTTTACAAGTTGTTAGCGCCACTGGATTAGATGGAGCAGCAATAGGGAATCTGACGCAACACTTACAGAGGTTACATTTGCCATCTGGATTGAGTGGGGAGATTGTGTTTGAGTTAATTATCAAGAAGGGGCGCGTGAGACAAGTGCTGTTAGATGAAAATGCGACAACTATTGGTGAAAAGAAAGTTATTGAGATGATTAAAAAATCGCTTTTAACTTGGCAAGTGCCTCAATCTGCTAGTCATAAACATGCTAGTAATACGGTGAGTTTAATGCTGCGTGTACAAAGTTAGTGGTGAGGTTGTGGGGATTAAGTAGGGGTGAAGAAGTCGGATTTCATAGAAGTTATAGCAGTCGCTTTCGTCGGTTAAGGCATTCTCAGCTACCAAATTTTAACAAGGGGCTGCCATCCCCTTGTCCTAACCGCTGTGGCGGTTGCTATACCCGACTTCTGGGTGTAAAGATGTTATTGAAGATAATATCAGTCTCACCTTGGCGATCGCCGCCCCCAAATCTTAATCGTTTTATCCATACTCCCACTAACTAACATCTGTCCATCCGAAGTGAAAGCAAGGGTATAAACCTCCTTTAAATGATCTGTAAGAGTCGCAATAGATTCCCTATTTCCTACTTGCCAAATCTTAATCGTCCGATCGCTGCTGCCACTAGCAAAGGTTTCCCCATCGGGATTGAATGCAAGAGTACGCACCTTATATTTATGCCCGTTAAGCATACCTAATTCCCGTTTCTGTGCCAAATCCCACAAATGGATTGTACCATCAACTCTTCCCTTCACTAATATTTTTCCTTCTGGACTAAAAGCAACTGAACAAAAAAAGTTCATCCGCAATAATCCGTCACCAAAAGTCTTAAGTTTTTCTCCTGTCTGAAAGTCCCAAAGTTTAACTTTTCCATCCCCACTGACACTAGCAAATATTTTTCCATCTGTCGAGATCGCGATCGCATTTATATGTTCATTATGTGCCTTAATTGTGCCCAATTCTTTACCGTTTTTGAAGTGCCACAGTTTAATTGTGCCCTCGCTACTACCACTTACCAAAATTTCTCCATCTGGACTAATTGCCAAACAAGTAATACATTTTACAGTACCTTTTATAGTATAAATTTCTTCTTCTTTTTCTACCTGCCATAATTTAATATTTTGGTCATAACTCCCACTCGCAATAACTTTTCCGTCCGGACTAAAAACAACAGCAGAAACCCTGTCATTATGACCATTTAGAGTACATATTTCTCGTCTATCTGGCAAATGCCACAATTTAATTGTTCGATCGTGACTAGCACTAGCTAATATTTCTCCATCTGGACTAATAGCAACCGATTCCACTGAACCAGAATGACCGTTTAAAGTATCGATAACTTGCCAATTTAGTGATGTCTTTCTGATCGAAGGATATAGTTTATTTGTTTGGGTATAAGACGTAACTTTCTTCGTAGGTAAGGGGTAAGAGGTAGGAGGTAAGAGATAATTTTCTCCCCAGTTACCATTATCCTGCAAATCCTGAATAACTTCCGCCGCCGATCGATCGGATGGTTTGATTAAACTTTTAATATCTTGCAAAACCTCAGCTACTGACTGATAGCGGTGCTTAAAGTCTTGGCGCACCATTTTATCTAGAATATTTGCTAGCATTGGATTGATATTAGATGCAAAATGTCTCCATAATATTTCTCCATCTTCATCTGTTTGGAGTTGATTTGCGGGATCTAACCCAGTCAGAGATTGGATGCCAATTATTCCCACTGCATAGATATCACTACTAAACTTTGGCTTACCAAAAACTTGTTCAATGGGAGTATAACCTATTGTACCAAAGCTCTTTGTCAATTTTACGGAATCAGTATTAGTCCTAGCTAAATTAATGATTTCTTTGACAGAACCAAAATCAATCAGAACAATTTTGCCATCTTGCTTTCGTCTGAGTAAATTTGCTGGTTTGATATCGCGGTGAATTATATGCTTCCGATGGATAAAATTTACCACTCCTAAGATATCTGTTAACAAGTTAATAACCTCATCTTCGCTCAACTGCTTGCCTAGTCTTAGTTCCTGGCTCAACTCGTTGCCTTCAATGTACTCTTGAACTAAGTAGAAATTACCATTTTCTTTAAAATATGCAAACAACTTTGGGATGCGATCGTGCTGATCTAGACGAGCCAAAATATCTGCTTCTATCTGAAAACGCTTTTCCACTTCCTCTAATACAACTGGCTCGTTAGAAAGAGGCTTGATTTCCTTAACAAGGCACAAACGGTTACTAGGAAAATTTAGATCTATAGCTAAATATGTCTGACTAAATCCTCCCCTTTCCAATAAGCGGTCAATTTGGTAGCGCTGAACTATGATATCTCCTGAATTTAGAGTCATATATTTTATGTAATTAGGCGGATCTAAACATTTTCAAAGCTTGCAATGCTTCATCTGCTGATTGGTAGCGCTGGCTATATTCAGAACAGACCATCTTCTTTAAAACTTCTACTAATTTTGAATTATCCTGTAGTTGAACGCGCCAGGTAATCTCGGTTCCATCTCCTTCTAATTTATTAGGATGTAAACCTGTAATAGCTTGAATACCCACGATACCCACAGCATAAATATCGCTAGATAAGTTTGGTCTACCCATCGCCTGTTCCGATGGTATATAGGCATCAGCACCACTAAAAGTTCTTTCCTGTAGAGTGGCAAGTTGTTTCACAGATCCAAAGTTAATTAATACTAACTTCTTGTCTGTGTTACGTCGAATTAAATTGTGAGGATTAATATGGCGGTGGATGATATTACAGCGATGGACAAACGTTAATATTTCCAGAATATCCTGCAATATAGAAATAACCCGATCCTCGTGCCACGCCTCACCTTCTACTAATTCTTTCGCTAAAGTATCTCCCTCGATCAATTGCTCAACTAAATAGTAATTTCCCTCTTCCTCAAAACTATCAAATAGAGTGGGTATTTGAGGATGATCTCCTAACTGACTCAAAACTTGTACTTCCCTCATAAACTGTCTGGAAATCTCACCAGACTCGCTACGATATTGCTTGATAATACGCTGAGGTTTATCGGGAAGATACTCGTGTTCAGCCAAATATGTTTCACTGAACTCTTTCTTGCCTAAAAGTTTCATAATTTTGTAGCGCCCACCAACTGTTTTTCCTACTAATTCATTTCCGATACGCGCTTGATTTTTAGGACAGTTCACATCCTGGATATTCGCAGGATCTTTTATTCTCGCATCCTGAAAAAGTGCGATCGCTTGCCAATCTAACCCCAACTTTCTACAAATTTCTACAAAATTCAGATAATCGACTGATTTGCCATTCAAAAATTTCACGACAGTATCGCGACTAATTCCCAACTCTGTTGCTAAAGCCATTTGACTGGGAAAGCTATTTCGCTTGAGAGCTGATTTGACTTTTTCGATTAACTGTGGGTTGACTTTGAGGGATCGCGACATGGCTAATCTCGGGAACGCTACTTAGATTGTAGCATTCTTCAGCAGCATAAGTCCGACATAAGTCCGACACAAGTCCGACACAAAAACTAGGTGAACTCCGTCAACTGCGCAGGACAATCGGCTTATATGTCGCATCTACCCTAATCTTGGTGCTGTCCTCTCGAGGCAGGAAGTAAATATGTCAAAAGCTTTTAATAAACAACTAAATCTACCAATTAGTTTTACCTCTAGCGGTGAAATGGTTACCCTGCGCGAGTTTATCAAACATAAGAACGATTCGCCTGTGCCCCTTTCAAGTTTAACCTACACTCAGAAGGCACAAATCACAGCAGAGAGAATTAGACAGGAGCCAGAAGTAAAATTGGCAATGGTTGGAGCAGGAGTGATAGATAAAGAAAGAGCAATTGCCGAAGTTGAATCCCAAACACCTGTAGGACAAGCCTTGATTGAAGCAGAACAATATGTGATTCAGAAACTTATTGAGGAAATCAAAAAAGGACGTTTAAAGGAAATCATTTCTATCACCCATGAGTGAAATTCACCATCAAACAGTGGAGATGGGTTCAGTTGTTCTAGCAATTGATTCTAACTATGATGAGATAACGGTGGCAGCTTTTCACTACCGTCAGATTCATCTATACCCCTATCTTAGAGAAAAGGGTTTTAATATCGAACGCTGTCAGGGTAAGCTAGCCCGTCGTCATTATGTAGCATCAGCAGCTAGAAAGCAAAATGTCAAGTACATAACAGGGGTTGGACATGGCAGTGAAGACACTTTTACTGGCGATCAAGGTACACCTATTTTTAGGATAGGAAATTACGATCGGGAAGAATCAGACGGTAAAATCATTCATTTTTTATCTTGCAAAACGGCACTAGAACTAGGTTTTGATCTAGTGCAACATGGCTGTCGTGCATTTTTTGGATACGACGTTGATTTCACCGTTATTCTGGAAACGCCTGATATTTTCTTTGAATGCGATTCGGAAATCGATCGTGCCTTTGCAGATGCCAATAATGCAGAAGAAGTCTATAATTACACCAAACAGATTTATGAGAATCGAATTAAGGAATACTCTGACAAGTGGATCGAAGCACTCCAGAGTGATAATGAAAGAGAAGCACAAGAGAGTGAATATATCTGGAAATGGCTTGAAGTTAACCTCAATCATCTTTGTTGCCCGTCAATAAACGAGCGTTGGGGTGACTCTCAAGCCAAACTTGAATAAGTAGCCGAAACTACACGGCATCCAAACCATTTACACAGCTTGGCGTAAAAAAACATCACTAAAACCCAACCCAAACATAACCCTTCACCATCCCCCAATAATTGGCAAAAAACAGCGCATTATTCTGCAACAAATTAAATAAATTTATTTGATTACTTTCTGACAATCTCTATCGAACCACTATTCGATGAATTTAAAGACGCATAGCTAGTCAAATTAGCAATCAAATTTTTCCCATCCAAGGTGACGCTACCTGAAACTTGTGCATCGCGATAAGAGCCAACATAGTTAATCGTAAGCATTCGTTGAAATAAATAGTGAAATTCTTGTCAGAGTGGTGGGCTGTGGCAGCGGATGGCTTATTTATTGGTGGCTGATGGTTTATGGGTGGGGTGTGGTAGCGGATGGGTTATGGGTGGGTGGCTGATGGGAGTTTAATCTGTTGAGATCTTTCTGGGAAATAGAATTGAAGCTAAAGGAGTGCAACTTTAGTTGATGTACCGAAAAACTGTACAATATCCAGAATGAGATTACAAGAAAAGGAAAAACATGCGGATTTTAATTATGGGCGGAACCCGGTTTATCGGGGTATATTTAACGAAAATTCTGGTAGAACAAGGTCATGATGTGGTATTATTCAATCGCGGTAATAAACCAGCACCAGTAGAGGGGATTACACAGATTAAGGGCGATCGCACAGATCCCGCACAACTCAAGGAAAAGTTATCGGGTGAGGAGTTTGATGCTATCTTTGATAATAATGGTCGGGAATTGAGCGATACTCAACCATTGGTAGAGATATTTAAGGGGAGAATAGAGCATTTTATTTATATGAGTTCCGCTGGGGTATACTTAAAATCAGATCAAATGCCCCATCAGGAAGGGGATTTGGTCGATCCGAAAAGTCGTCACAAAGGTAAGCATGAAACAGAAGCTTACTTAGCAAAAGAAGGTATTCCTTTTACTGCGATTCGCCCCACTTATATATATGGTCCTAAAAATTACAACGAGTTGGAAGGGTGGTTTTTCGATCGCATAATTCGCGATCGCACTATTCCCATTCCCGGTAACGGAATGAACATTACTCAATTCGGTCATGTGCAGGATTTGGCGATGGCGATGTCTCAGGTATTGGGCAATCAACAAGCCATTGGACAAGTATATAATATATCGGGCGATCGTTATGTTACTTTTGATGGATTGGCACGGGCTTGTGCAGTCGCTGCTGGTAAATCTGCCCAAGATCTAAAAATAGTACATTACGATCCGAAAAAGTTTGATTTCGGTAAGCGTAAAGCTTTCCCTATGCGGGTGCAACATTTCTTTGCTGATGTCCATAAAGCGATGATAGAATTAAATTGGAAACCAGAATACGATCTAATATCCGGATTACAGGATTCTTTCCAGAATGATTATCTGGCATCTGGGCGGGATCAATTGGATATTGATTTCTCCGTTGATGATGAAATACTAGCTACAAGTTGAGGCCAAAAATAAATCCCGCCAGAGATTAAAGTCAGGGCAACTGATAGCCAAAAAGCGACTAAGGATGGGATAATCCAAATTTCAGATAAAGGGGCAATTAAAAGTGCGATCGCAATTATTTGACTAACGGTTTTCAGCTTACCCCAGAAATTAGCACCGCTGATTGCCGTTGTCAAATTTGGGTTGACTCGCCAACCTGCGATCGCAATTTCTCTGCCCAAAATCAAAAACACGCCCCAAGCGGGTACTTCACCCATCTCAATTAACGCCAAAAGTGGACCTAATACTAATAATTTATCAACTAAAGGATCGAGAAATTTGCCTAACTCTGTAATTTGATTCAGTTTCCGTGCCAGATAACCATCCAACCAATCTGTACTCGCAGCCACTAGAAATATTGCCAAAGAAATCCAGCGCATTTGCTCTGTTGGGTGATGCAAGCCGTATAAAATAAACGGTAATCCTAGTAAGCGCGAAAATGTAATTGAATTGGGTATATTCATCTTTTATAACACTAGTCATTTATGCTGATGTCAAAACGCTCATAATATTCTACAATAGTGTAGAAAGAAAATATATTTTTTTCATAAAATAAACAATGTCTGGAAATTCTCAAAATTTCTTAAGCCTCTAGCCTCTAGCCTCTCACCTCTTAGTCAATACCAGGGGACATCACCATAACCAAATATTGGGGAAAAAGTGTATGTCTATCGTACCATCAAACACCGAATCCATCCCGCAATCATTATTGCACAATCGCTATAAAGCAACAGAAGTTCTCATTAGTACAGGATGGGAGAAAGTATACATCGCGGAAGATCTCTATCGAGGGGGTTTCCCCAAGCGGATCATCCAGGAAATTCAACCTATCAGTAACGATGGGGAATTTATCCAAGCGGTGAAAAATTTGTTCAAGCGAGAAGCGCAAATTCTCAAAACTCTAGGAGAAGACGATCGAATTCCCCAACTTATAGATTACTTAGAAGTTGAAGGAAGGCTTTATCTCGTGCAAGATTTTATTGTTGGGGAAACCTTCACAAAAGAATTATATCAGGATCGCCCCTGGAGTCAAGAGCGAGTTATTGCACTCCTAGAAGAAGTTTTACCAATTCTAGAGTTTGTCCATAGTCATGGCATAATTCATGGAAATATTCAGCCAGATAAACTAATCAGACGGAAATCAGACGGTAAGTTAATGTTAACTGGCTTAAGTATTTTGAATCAAATGCGGACCGAGATTATCGCCTTTCAAGGGCAAATTAGAGCTAAAATAGGGAGGGGAAGATTAGGGTACATCCCCGTCGAACAAATGCGGGGAATTTTGCGTCCCGGTAGTGATATTTATGCCCTGGGCGCGATCGCAATTCAGGCACTGACGGGATTCAATCCTCTACAACTAGAAGAAAATCCGGAAACAGGAGAATTAATCTGGCAACATCTGGCGACAGTGACGGAAGACTTTGCTGCTATTATCACTCAGATGGTGCGGTATCATTTTCGCGATCGCTATCACTCAGTAACTGATATTTTAGCAGATCTTAAATCATTAGTTGAATCAGGTAAAATAGTAGAGAAGAATAAATCTATCAATGGGATAACAATAAATACCTCGTCTAATTCACCTCAACCAAAACATCATTTTATTAGTAACAAAGCCGCCTGTATCGCCACATCGATAGCCTTTGGTGCAGGGGGATATTTACTCATGAATTCTCATTCTAATCCATTAGATCGAGGCTTTGGTACTCTGGCACAGGCGAATCAAAAATATCAGGAGGGAGATTTACAGGATGCCGTAAAACTAGCAGAGTCAATTGCTCCAGATAGTGGTACTTATCAGGAAGCGCAAACTACTATTAGCGAGTGGAGAGAAGATTGGCAAAAAGCTAACATGCAATTCCAGGGGATTAAAATAGCATTCGAGCAAAATCAATGGAGTGATGTACTAGATTTAGCCGCTCATATTCCCAATATTGCCTTCTGGGAGCAGAAAGTAGCACCCATGGCAAATGAAGCGCAAGCAAATCTGGACAAACAAGCTTATCAACTATTACAGGAAGCTTATAATCGGGCGATCGATAAAGACTTCACCACCGCCTTAAACTACCTCAAAAAAATACCGCCACAAACCAAGGTTTACCCCAAAGTTCAAACTAAAATTACCGAGTATACCCAAAAGGAAAGTATCAAAGCCAAGTATTTATTACAGCAAGCATATAGTCGAGCAGCAACAAGTGATTTTACAGGCGCATTGGAGTATCTCAAACAAATTCCTCAAGATACACCTGCATATAGTAAAGCCCAGGAAAAAATAGAGGAATATACAGAAAAACACCGGATTTCAGCCCATCGCCTTTTACACAGAGCATCCAATAGATTGAATGTCCAAGATTTTACAGGTGCGATTGCCTATTTGCCGCAAATGACTGAAAATACTTCAGATAATCAGAGTATTCTCGCTCCTGGTAATTATCTTCAAGAAATCAATCAGGGGGAATGGGGAGTGGGTTTTTTGGAGTAGGGAGTAGGGGAGAGAAAGTCGTATAAATCAATGTGATGGGTAGTTGCGCGAATATGCCAGCTATAAGTTTCCCTTGGTGTATGATGCGCTATTATGGGGAACTATAATCGGCATATCTGTTAAATACTCACGTTGATAATATAAAAAACCATGATAAATCAACCCACTCAACATCTTGGTTTTAGCTCTGTGGGAGTACATTCTTACAGCGGGAAGAGAGTAACTATTTGCGCTATTCCACATTTCCAGCCAACCGCGATCGCAAAACTCGAAAATACAGGAAAATCAGCCAATAAAATAGATTAACCGCAATCAGTAGCCCTTTCCCCAACCAAGAATCAATAGCTGGGAATATATAAATAGTAGCCCCCAACACCAAAAGTTTTTCAACAAATGATACAATTTCACCATAATGCTGCCGATCCCAATAAGAAAGCGGACTAATAAAACGGTAATTGGTGAAAGGGAAAAAATGTCGGTGCGCGTCGTGATTGTGAACTGGAAGATCTAATAGAGAATGAAATATCATACTCAAAAAAATAATTTCTCCTGAATGCCATCCCCAGTAATGAGCCATGGCAATTCCCATTAGTGCTAAAGGGATAGAATGAAAAGCGGCGACAAGATTTTGCCAAAATGGTAGTCCATAAGTTTCGCTCCAAATTTGGCCTTCCGGTTGGCGACGAACTAATTTTGCCCAGAAGTACAAAACAAAAATTGGCGCATCCGGCAAGACAGCACCAAAGGCAATTGGTAGCGCCAATGGTATGGATTGGGATTGACTCAATAGGGTAAGGTTGAGGATAGCGTGACTGGGTGTATTCACTCTTGATACAATAATTTTTTAAACGTTATTGTATCTTTTATGGGTCAACTGTGGCAAAATTAAAGGATCAAATCCAGAGGTGACATTATGAACCGGGATACTACTCCAGAGGTGGACTATCATAACCCTATATTCCCATTCGGTAGGAAGTTTGATTCCCCAAGCCTCCGACTATTTTCTCCAGGAGAGGGAGGGAAAGCAACCACTCCTCTCGTCTTAGACAGAAACCAGCCTCTTCCCCTCGATTACTGGTTTCAACCGCCGCAGCTAGATATCTCAGAAATTTTGCACCAATTACAATTATTCCAACCCATCCGCACCTCTCCCCAGCAACGGCAACTTGCTAGCAAAGCTTTAATTTCCTTGAGGCAGCGCCGCCAGCAAGATTTTAGAATTATGCTAAGTCGGCTAGCTGAGGATGTGGCAAGTATAGTCGATTAGTTATACTGGAATTAGGAGTTAATAGGCTAGGCTATCTATAGGGTGCTTTAGGGTGCTTTATGTAACGCACCCTAATATATAGTTCAGCTATAGATTTTGCAATAGATATATTTAACTGATTCCCTGTTCCCCTTTTTCCAATTATAATGCACCAGTTGGATTGTCCTACTTGGGAATATTCCCATCATCCAAAGCGAGAGGAAATTCTCAAGAAACGAACTAAAGATGTTCTCGTGGCACTCTACGAGCAAACTTTGGATTTGCTAGAAAGTGCAGCAGATTCCCGTTCAATCCATAGCTATTTATTCAGTCTATTAACTCCTAGGGAAGAAGTTTATTTTGCAGGGCATTATCGTGGCGAAGACTTTCGCTGTCTGAAACACTATGAAGTGATTATCAAAGAAAATCCATCTGTCGGTTTTTCTGCCTCTATTGTAGTAGGACAAATGGAGGTATTGGCGAAAGAAATTAGAGAAGGGATTAAATTATTAGATGCTACCCATCAAATCCCCGATTCAGAAATATCCCCAGAAGACAAACTACTGAATACTGTTGTCTTTGCCTGTAAGGTATTTTATATAGTGCTATTGATTCATCCTTATGCCAATGGAAATGGACATGCTGCTAGGTTTATTCTCTGGGCAATTTTAGGTCGTTATGGTTATTTGCCTCTTCAATTTCCTATCCATCCTCGACCGAATTATCCATTATATAATGAGGCAATTGAAGCATATAGTCAGGGCAATCGACAAGTATTAGAAGAATATATTCTCAGATGTATTATTGGAGAATAATTGGGTACAATTCAAGTTAGTTATTGGAAATTATCATATAATATAGGAAAATATTGTAACTGGAGTAAAACAGATGAGTCAGACACCTATTACAGTCACCTATTCATTAGAGGAAGTCTTAAGCCGCATAGAAAGGAAGATAGATAAACTCGATGAGAGAATCGACAAGCTGGATGATAAAATCGATAAACTCACTGTAGAAGTAGCCACCTGCATTACCAGCCTAAATAACTTAGATAAAAGAGTCGAAAAAATAGAAGGAACGCAAAAAAATCAGGTTTGGACATTGATAACACTCTTAGGGGGTTCTTTAATCGCGGTAGGGTTTAGAGGATTTTTTATGGGAAATAATCCTTGAGATTTCCGATCCCCGAATGTGAGGAGAAGATCTCAGCTTCAGGGAATAATTCTGAGACTGGAAACAAAAATATGAAACCCGCAGAGGATAAAATATAATGAAATTTCAGGTAATTTTCACCTTCGATCCAGAATACCAAGGCTATGTAGCGGAAGTGCCTGCCTTGCCAGGTTGTTTAAGTCAGGGAAAAACATTGGATGAGGCAGTTGCAAATATTCGGGATGCCATCAGAGGTTATTTGTATGTTGAAGAAATCAATAAATCAGTCTAAAACCAGACAAAATCTACCACAATCAACGCCTCCCCTCCGGCGTTTAATTAATTACGGGCAAAACTATCGCACCCAAATCTGGCAAGCAACAGTTTGCTCAATTCTCAATAAAATCTTTGATTTAGCACCTCCCGCCTTAATCGGCGCAGCAGTAGATGTAGTGGTGCAGAAAGAAAATTCATTGATTGGAAAATTAGGAGTTACTGATGTCTTTGGGCAACTTGTAATTCTCAGTATCCTCAGTTTCATTATCTGGGGCTTAGAATCAGTATTTGAATATGCTTATGCCAGACTGTGGCGCAATTTAGCCCAAACAATTCAGCACGAATTACGTTTAGATGCTTACGAGCATTTGCAATCTTTAGAATTAGCTTATTTTGAGGATAACAGTACAGGTGGATTGATGTCTATCTTGAGCGATGATATCAATCAACTAGAGCGTTTTCTCGATGTGGGTGCGAATGAAATACTTCAAGTATCCGCCAGCGTGCTTATTATTGGTGCCATCTTCTTTATTTCTACTCCCAGTGTAGCTTGGATGGCGATGCTACCCATGCCTTTTATCATTTGGGGTTCCTTCGCATTTCAGCGTCGCCTTGCCCCTAGATATGCTAATGTCCGGGAAAAAGTGAGCTTAATGAACGGACAATTAGCGAATAATTTAACAGGTATTACCACAATTAAAAGCTTTACGGCTGAAGCTTATGAAGCCCAGCGCATCGCCGCCCAAAGTGACGCATATCGCCAAAGTAACCGCCATGCGATCGCACTTTCTGCCGCATTTGTCCCCCTAATTAGAACCTTCATTTTATTTGGTTTTACCAGTATTATGCTCTATGGTGGCATGGAAGTAGTTGCTGGTAATTTGGCAGTGGGAACTTACAGTATGTTAGTATTTATTACCCAGCGATTACTTTGGCCTTTAACCAGATTGGGAGAAACTATGGATCTCTATCAACGGGCGATGGCTTCGACAACAAGGGTAATGAATTTATTAGATACTCCCATTGCCATGCACTCTGGAGATATATCCTTACCGATAAATCAAGTTCAAGGTGAGTTGGTATTTGAAAATGTGAGCTTTGCCTATCAAGGAAGAGAGCCAGTTATTCAAAATCTTTCCCTCCAGATTCCCGCAGGTAAAACTGTTGCTATTGTCGGTGCAACTGGCTCTGGTAAAAGTACCCTAGTGAAATTATTATTGAGGCTGTATGAAATAGAAGATGGTGCGATAAGTCTCGATAATATTGATATCAGACAGCTTCAACTAACCGATTTGCGCCGAGCCATTGGTTTAGTCAGTCAAGATGTATTCCTATTTCACGGTACAGTAAAAGAAAATATCGCTTATGGTAGTTTTGAGGCAACTTTGCCAGAAATAATCGCCGCCGCAGAGATTGCCGAAGCTCATGAATTTATTAGTAAATTGCCCCAAGGTTACGATACTATTGTCGGAGAAAGAGGACAGAAATTATCGGGGGGGCAGCAGCAGCGACTTGCCCTTGCCCGCGCTATATTGAAAAATCCGCCAATTCTCATTCTTGATGAAGCGACTTCGGCAGTAGATAATGAGACAGAAGCCGCAATTGTCCGCTCTCTGGAGAAAATTACTCAAAATCGGACTACAATTGCGATCGCACATCGTCTTTCTACGATCAGAAATTCCGATTGCATTTATGTGATGGATCGGGGTAAGTTAGTAGAGTGGGGCACTCATGATGAATTGTTGGTGCGAGATGGGATTTATGGGATGCTTTGGCGGGTACAGTCTGGTTTGAAATAAGTTAGCTTGTTGGTTGCGAGATTGGTTATTTTAACGCATAGACGCGCAGCGGCTTCTCGTCAGAGTAGAGCGCAAAGTTTGGCGCAAAGGGCGCAAAGGGTTGTTGTTATATTTGGGTGGGGGGATGAGGTTTTTATTTATTGGAATTAGGGAATGTAGAGTATGATGATGTTTGGTCAACCTCAACCGGAAAGAGCAGAAGATAGATGGAAAGGGCAACTGGCTCGATTTGTGAAGGAGAATCAGCAAGAATTGGCGGCTTTGTCGTGGGGGTTATTTTTGGAGAAGGGGGAAAGTGATGAGACTTTGGGTATTGATTTGCAACCCACGCCCCATTTTGTCTTTTGCCCCAAATCAGCCATTGAAAAATTAAATCAAAATGTTGATAATTATCTTCAGGAAATATTGGGAATTGTCGATAATCATCAACCCGATAAGGATGTTTTGATTATTGGAATTGGTAATGACCAAATTAAAGTGATTCAGTTCGAACCGAACCCCTCTCCTTCTGTTTCTTTTCAGGAAGTTGGTAAGGATGTTGATACTTTATTAGATCTTTTGGAGGGGCGTTTGCAAGAGAAAGCAAGGAAATAGACGTAAAAAAAACATCAGACTTACGCAAAACCTCTATCTGTAGTGCGTTATGCTCCGCTAGCGCACCATTGCGACTAATTAGACTTTGAAATAGAGAAATATCCTAAAATCAATGAATCTAGAACAACTCGAACTAACCATTGGCTGGCTCTATCCCACCTTAATGAGTACCTACGGCGATCGCGGAAATGCCATCTCATTACAAAAACGCGCCCAGTGGCGGGGTATTGGTGTAAAAATTATACCTCTGGATCAGCAAACCTCCTGTGAACAAATTCACCAAGCCGATATCTTTGTCGGTGGTGGGGCACAAGATAGACAGCAGGAAATTGTGATGCGGGATTTACGGGGGGCAAAAGCTGATGCTCTACGGGCAAAAATTGAGGAGGGAACACCCGGTGTCTTTACTTGCGGTGCGCCCCAACTTCTGGGACACTATTACGAACCTGCTCTAGGTCAGCGGATTGAGGGGTTAGGTTTGTTGGATTTTGTCAGTAAGCATCCAGGACCCGATGCCCGTCGCTGTATTGGTAATGTAGTATTTGAGCTGACAGCCTCACCTTTAGCTCAAGATTTAGAAGCGATGCTGGGGACAAAACCGATTGTAATTGGTTTTGAGAATCACGGCGGTCGGACTTTTTTGGGAAAGGTGCAAGCCCTGGGTAAAGTGCTAAAAGGGTACGGGAATAATGGGGAAGATGGCACAGAGGGAGCATTTTATCGCAATGCGATCGCTACATATTCCCACGGTCCCCTGTTACCCAAGAATCCTTTTCTCGCAGATTGGCTGATTCAGACGGCGCTGCAACAGAAGTATCAAACCCCTGTGTCTTTAACCTCACTAGACGATACTTTAGCCCAGCAAGCGCGGTTGGCAATGTTTAAGCGGCTGGATTTGAGTAACCTGAGTCTAGCCTAAAGTGCTTCTTAGTTGAGTGAGGTGGAGAGAAACCCGGTAACTTCGGCGAAACCGGGTTTCTGCGGTGTAATGTTTAAACGGCTGGATTTGAGTAAGCTGAGTCTAGCCGAAAGTGCGATCGCGGTGATTATTGTCCCAATTCACAATAAGATGAGAATAGTCAGGAGTTGCAGAAGTTACAAAAGTTACAAAAGTTATCAATTCTTTACTCTTGTAGCATCACCCACTTCTCATAAAATGCTTTTTTGCTCCTGAACTTCTATCAGGGCGGGTTGAACAGGTTAATCGAGCAGTGTTTCTGCTTGACGAGATACCCAAACCCGCCCCGGATTCTCTTCCGTTGAAATCTTTAGTAAAACAAACATGACATGACTGGAAAAGTAATTGATAACAGCGCCAACGGTATTCTCATTCTCCTACTCCCCGTCGCTTTTGCCGCTATTGTGCTGTTTGAAGCTTGGCCTTATCTGTTGGCGCTGTTAATCGTAACTATTATTATTAAAGTTTGGCAGCAATATCAATGGCGACAATGGAGTCAAGAAGTCAATCCCTTCTTCAATCAACTGATTAAAGATAATCAGGGTTGCCTGACAGCTTTGGATTTGGCAATGAAAGCTCGGATATCTGGGGCTGCGGCAGAAGTATATCTGAATAAAAAAGCAGAAGAATTTGGTGCTAAACGTCAAGTCTACGAAGATAAAGGTACTGTCTATTACTTCCTCACAGCTAGTGCTTTGGGTAGCCTCTTTGAAAGCAGCGAACCACCCTTGGATAGAGAGCGTGAATCCCTAACTAATCAAGCACCAAAATTGGTTGATATTCTGAGCGATTCGGATGAGGTGAGTGAAGGAAGTGAATTGGCAAGTACCTACTCAATCGATTCAGTAATCGATTCAGTTGAGAGCCAAGGCGATTTCCTCACACAAGTAAAGCAAAAATTGTTTGGTGATGAGGATGATGGAAATGAATTGGAAAGGGCATACTCAATCGAGAAGATTAAGCAAGAAGGTGATTTTCTCACACAAGTTAAGAAACACTTGTTTAGCGATGATGACGATCAATTAGAGGAAAATGAACCAGAAGTAGCAAATGAAATTCCTCAATCTCTGATTCAATCTGAACTAGCTAAACGACTTGATGTTCATTCCAGTACTGTTGGTAAACGGAAATCAGATTCAGACTTTAGTGACTGGAGTAAAAGTAAAGATCCCGATGGCATTGCTTGGAAATATTCCTCTGAAACTAAAGAGTTTTTGCCGCTGAATGAGAATCAATGAAGGGGAGTGGGGAATGGGTTTTTTGGAGTGGGGAGTGGGGAGTGGGTAATGGGGAAGAATAGCGATATTAATTATTTAATCTATCATCTTCCTCTGTTATTAATTTCCGCAATTGGCAACAATAGGGTATCCTCAATTTCCTGTCTAACCTCACGGCTTACATAACAATCACTATTGAGACAATCGACTAATAACTTATTGGCATCATAATACTGTCTCAATAACTCTTTCTCCTGTGGGTTAAACTGCCAATTGTGACCAATATTGCGATGGGAAATCATTACTGCTGATAATTGCTGAGTCCAACGGAAACCGTTAAATTTCCACCACTCTTTAAATCTCCACTCATTTTCATCTAGATTTGGAAGTTGCTGCTTGAGGTGTTGCAGCGATTCCCCTAAAGAAGAGTCGATTGTAAGAGCGCGATCGCAGCTTAGTAAAAATGCCCCCTTAAAGGCATATATACTGCTAGTATATTCTAGATGAAGTATCTGACTGCGCTCGTAAGTTAGGCTCAAAAAAGCATCAACACCAATATCTAAAGTACGGGAATTACCCAACATCATTAGAGTAAATAAGTGATTGTCAAGGGCACTCATTAAATCAGCATCAATGTAAAAAGTGCTACTCTTCCAGAGATAAGAATGACAGGCTAGCTCAAAGTAAAATGCCCTAACAGCGGCTGGCTTATAGGGAACTTTCACCGAAAGGGATTTCTCCCTAACCCACCTCAATAACTCTTGCAAGGTTTGGCTGTTAGCAACTAGTCCATCAATCTGTTGTTTCATTAATTGTAATAGATAATCAGTAGACGGCAACATTCCCACTGTTAGTAAAAATACTTCTCGCCAGCTTTTCTCTGTGATATGACTAACCAAAGATTGCAACGATGTCTCCATCGCCTGCGGTTCGGAACTAGTAACAATCTTTCGTGCAGTGAAGTATTCGTGAAATGTAAGATGAGAAAAAGAGTAAATACTCCTAGCACGCTCTACCAATAATCCGTGCTGCGCTTCTATTGATTTTAGTACTGCCTCACTATCTAGTTGCAATGCTTCTGGATCTGTATTAGCGTCGGGTAAATTGCAAATGTACTCAGCAATATAGCGCTCAACAAGCTGTTGTTTAAACAAGTAATCCTTCCGTTCAAAAGTTGTTAGAGCAATCTGGCTGAGTAAATCTTGTTTGCGCTGTACTGATAGCTTGCTGTAAACCCGATCCCGTACAATCCCGCGTTTTGCATCCCATTTAACTAATAGCGTAGTAATGCCTCGCTTGTATAATTCGGCTCGATCCGCAGGAAAGTCGCCAGAATCTTCAAATTCTAAACAGAGTAATGTCAATAGTAGCGGATTGGTAGCAAGTTCTTTAATGGGCGGATTAGCTTGTAGCTGTTGGATAAAGCGTTCCGCTTCCTCTGTCATTCTGGGAGAAACAGATTCAAGTGTAGGGGCTATTGTCGCTTCCTGAAACCTTACTTCTGAATTGGATTTGAGATCGAACCACTTTGTAACAAATGTTTTGATCTGTTCGTTATTAAAATCAGCAACTTCTACTTCTGTAAATTGTTCAAAGGTATAATCATTGGCAGCAATTCGGCAGGTAATAACAAATTGATTGGTGTGATACCTCTCGGAAAAATTACGAATTTCCGTAATCACTCTCATCGCATCTTCTTCTCTAACTTCATCTAAGCCATCAAGGAGAATCAAAGCCTTCCCCTCCGTTAATATATGATTAATTTGATTAGTAATTACACCATAATTAGAGAGAAGATCGGTAATAAATTCAGAGCAAGTGGGTTGATTTGTTGCTTGGGCAAAATCTCTGATTGTCATGAAAATTGGCACTCGATTATTTAATAAATTTCCCAAGCTACACTGAATAGCCAAATACTTAAGAAAAGTCGTTTTCCCAGAACCTGGTTTACCCAAAACCATCAGCTTGGGATAACTCTTCACTGCTCTTATTCCTGACAACCTTTCTGTGGTAATGCTGCATAATCCTAGGTGATCGAAGTTTTGTGATTCAAGATCGAAGCGTTTCAACAAATCAGCAATATCTAGCCGTCTCCTGCCAGTGATTTTTTGTAAAATTTTGACCTTGGTGTAGATGTCACCTAACCCAATAGGCTGAGTCATATCCAACACCCGCATCGTACCGCACCGCTGTCGAATCAGGGGACTTACCTTCTCTCTAAGGTTTTGTACTAAGCTGTCAATATATGTTTGAGTCGGCTCAGGAAGTCTATATCCGGCTTCTTCCAACCAATCAATAATATCTCTCCAGTTGTTAAGTGTATTTTGTTCTCTTCCTGTCAGTTGTTCTGTGTATCGATATAAAGTGTTGGATAAATCAACTGTAACTCCCCCAGGAGTTTTACAAAGCTTTTCGGCAATCTCCTCTGGATTATAGCCACAAAGCAATCCGCGTAAATGACATTTTTCCACCGGAGTCAGCCCACTTCTTTTGTGAGGTGCTACTTCTCGTTTGGCAACTGCCAGATTTTTGTACAGCCTTTCTAAATCCCAGTCTGCTGCTGCTTGTGGAAACTGCTCTTCAGGTGTAAATGACATTGCCGTGGATAGTTGTAAAGTACCTAATTAAAATCCTAACCTATTTCCTAATCGTTGATTAGGTAACTGCCGGGTATTTTCTGGGTTAGTATATTTTCAGGATCGATGACAAGCCAACTAGCTATTCAGGTATGATGGATTACCAGTTTAGCTGATAAGGAATGCGATCCCCACTAATCAAGACTAAAGATCTAAAATGAATAGGATCGATATGGTTAATATTGCAGCGTCTCCAATTCAATCGATTCCATCAGTTCAACTGGTCAATATTTGGCTTAGTCTTCTGGGGCAAGATCCCGATAAAAATGAACAAATAAATGCTAAAACTGATGATAAAAACCATTTAGAGGAAGCTCTCAAACTACAAATATTAATTGCTGACGATCAATTAATCGATCGCACGGTAGCGATGCGAATCTTACAAGCGATGGGATATATGGTTGATTTGGCAATCAATGGATTGGAGGCTTTACAAGCTCTCCGTCAAAAACATTATGATGTTCTGTTAACAGATGTGCAAATGCCTCAAATGGGAGGATTGGATGTGGCACGTCAGATTTGCCAGGAATGGACTTTAGAGGAACGTCCTTGTATGATTGCTGTGACATCTGAAGCTATGCCAGAAATACGGGAACAATGCTTGAATGTTGGTATGGATGAGTGTCTGAGTAAACCTCTTGATGTTAATCAACTCCGTCAAGCTTTAAGAAAGTGTCGCTTCCGCAGTCAATCAGATCGATCGGATGATAGAATTTAAGTGGAGAATTTAAGGGTGGGAGATGGGCATCTTCCATCTATAGTTATACAATAGTTCCATTATCCCCATGGCTAGCGATCTATCATGTCTCAATTTCAATCCCTGGAGGAAGCACTAAAGCATTTCTTTGGTTACGACACCTTTCGTCTTGCACAAGAGAAAATTGTAGAAGAAGCGCTGCAAAATCGCGATTTACTTATTATTATGCCCACAGGGGGCGGTAAATCTCTATGTTTCCAACTGCCAGCATTACTGAAACCTGGTGTAATGATAGTGGTTTCGCCGCTAATTTCTCTGATGCAAGATCAAGTAGATGCCCTGATAGATAATGGGATTGGGGCAACTTTTCTCAATAGTACCCTGAGTTGGGATGAAGTGCGATCGCGAGAAAATGCGATCCTTAATGGTAAAATCAAACTACTATACGTTGCACCGGAACGCTTGCTAGGAGAGAAATTTGGACCATTTTTAGAAATGCTGCGATCGCAAATTGGTATTTCTGCCTTTGCCATTGATGAAGCCCATTGTGTTTCTGAATGGGGACATGATTTTCGCCCAGAATATCGCCAAATAAAACAACTCCGCCAACGCTATCCAGATATCCCTGTACTCGCTCTTACCGCTACAGCAACAAAGAGAGTACAACAGGATATTGTCCAACAATTAATGCTCAAACAACCGAGCATTCATATTGCCAGTTTCAATCGCCCAAACCTCTATTACGATGTTCAACCAAAACAAAGTCACAGCTATAACCAATTATTAAAACTAATTAAATATCATCAAGGCTCCGGTATCGTCTACTGTCTCAGTCGTCGTAACGTAGATGACATTGCCTTTCGACTCCAAAATGATGGTATTTCTGCTCTACCTTACCATGCCGGGATGAGCGATGAAGACAGAAGAATCAATCAAACTCGCTTTATCCGAGATGACGTAGAAGTAATGGTGGCAACTGTTGCCTTTGGCATGGGTATTAATAAATTAGATGTGCGGTTTGTAATTCACTACGACTTACCCCGAAATTTAGAGAGTTACTATCAAGAATCAGGCAGATCCGGAAGAGATGGAGATCCTGCCCATTGTACTTTATTTTATAGTCCCGGTGATATTCATAAAATCAAATATTTGATCGATCAAAAACCAGATCCCAAAGAACAACAAATTGCTTGGCAGCAATTAAATCAAGTCATAGACTATGCCGAAGGAGCCGAATGTCGTCGCACAATTCAACTCAGGTATTTTGGCGAAAGATTTACCGGAAATTGCGATAACTGCGACAACTGTCGTCATCCCAAACCAGTCGAAGATTGGACAATAGAAGCACAAAAGTTTCTCTCTTGTGTAGCCCGGTGTGGAGAAAGATTTGGGATGATGCACGTTATAGAAGTCTTGCGGGGTTCGAGAAAAAAGAAAATTGAACAATACGGACATCATTTATTATCTACTTATGGCATAGGAAAAGATAAAACCATAGAAGCATGGAAAATGCTAGGGCGTTCCCTTTTACATCAAGGCTTAGTTGATGAAACTAGCGATGGCTATCGTATCTTGAAATTAAATAAACTCAGTTGGGAAATTCTGCGCAAACAACGTTCCGTTAATATTGCTATCACCGAAACACCCGCTGCTAAAGCATTAGTCGATATTAATACTAGCTCGGCGGAAATGGAGATTTTATTTGAAAAACTACGGCGCTTGCGCAAACAAATTGCCGATGCAAATTCTGTTCCCCCTTATGTGGTTTTTGCTGATTCTAGCCTAAGATTAATGGCGCAAATTAAACCTCAAACCATTCTAGAATTTAGTCAAATTTCTGGTGTAGGCGCTCATAAATTATCCCAGTATGGAGAACAATTTGTCTCAGAAATTAGGGCATTTTGTCAAGAGCAACAACTACCAGTGCCTCTCCCTAATCAGAGCAACATGTTTACCCTGCAACTCCATCAACAAGGATTAAGTATTGAAGAAATTATTCAGACTCGCAAATTAAGCCCCAGCACGGTGATTAGTCATTTCAGCGAATTGCTGGAAATGAAACAGCCAGTTGAATTAAATCGGTTAGTAGCGCCGGAAAGACAAAAGGTAATCATTAAAGCAATGGAAACTGTCGGTGCTGATTTGCTAAAACCGATTCGGGAATATTTGACAGAGGAATATAATTATGATGAAATTCGCTTAGTGAGGGCTTGGTGGCGGCGGGAAAATTAGTCCAGGTTGGCGGAAATAACCCACCAGTTGTAAGGAGGGAGTAAGGTAACTTGGTAGTTACCTTTTTCTGATCGATTAATCTGAGATGAGATTATTCCCCACAATCCTCAACGAGACGTACAGTAAGACTGATATTCGTTCATATATTCCATAATAATATCCACTGCTTCAGTACGCATATTATTATCGCCAGGGAACTCTTGAACCACATCGTTTACATCTTGATAAACAGTACACCAATTATCAGCTCCTTCTCCAAAGTCCATTTGCCCTTGAATAATGCCACGAATTAGAGCAACTGAAAAATCATCAGGAGCCTTCCTTTCCGCCGCATTCATGAGGGATATTGCATTAGTTTGTTGAACTTGTCCCCGCCCACCAATGGGTTCCATTATAGAGAAACGATTATCCATTGCCAACAAGTAGCCTAGCGCCATTAATTCCTCTGCTGTCAGGATGGAAAGCTTAAGCTGTGATGGCTGAGTTTTCCGACTGCGGGCAATATAATCTAGATATAATTTAGCATTTGCTTGTGGCTCATTTGACCAACCAATTTGATTGACAATTGCCGCCCGTACATCATTAGGAACATCTGGATCGCTCAGGGCTTCAAAAACTTTACGATCAACTCCACGATCTGCTGTATATCTTACTATGCGAACGTCTTGATAGACGCTAGCAAATGGCGTACTCGTCAATGGGCTATCTGCTAAAGCAGCAGGTGCAGCAGCAACAACAAAACACACAATTGCGGGTATATAAGATGTGATTTTTAACATAATATCTCTCTTTACAAAATTTGACGACCAGTGAGTAAGCCCCGCACTTCTAACATGGCAGAATAGGTGGGCAGTATATGTAGAGTCTCATGGGCTGGAGTTTGTTCCAGGGCGGTGGTAATTGCTTCTTGTAAGTCTTCTTTGATAATTAACTGGCAATTCTGTTGTCCTTCAGCTTGGCTATAGCGCAGACGCAATGCCATATCATAAACGCGATCGCCACTTATGACAATCGTTCCGCCTAGCTCTACTAGCTTCTCGGTATCCACATCCCAAATCCAAGATACATCTGTACCATCTGGTGTTCTATCGTTTAATACTACTAATTTTGTGGATGCCCCACCTACTTTTTGGATATCATAGACAGCGCGGATAGTTTCGTTCATCCCTACTGGATTTTTCGATAGCAAAATCCGCACATGCTTACCTCCCACATCCAATTCTTCCGCCCTGCCGAAAGCTGCCCGGAAGTTTTTAATTGTCTCGTAAATGGCTGCCTTATCTATCCCCAGTTCTTGGGCTACTAAACCAGCGGCTAGGGTGTTATATTTATTGTAGAGTCCGATCAGAATTTGCGGCCATTCTGGACTATTAACTGCTAGGGGACTTTTACTAAAGCCACATTTAGCACAGTCATAGTCTCCCAAATGGGAAAGATAAACCCCTTTGTAGTCAAGGGGATGTCCGCAACGAGGACAGTAAATTGAGTCTACAGCGTGGGGAATTTCATCTAAGTAAACTTCCGGTTCATTCAGACCGAAAAATCTGACATTTTGGGATAGTTGTTGACCCAAATAACATAGAGTTGGGTCATCAGCATTTAAAATAATAGTAGTTTCCGGAGGTAAAGGCGCGATCGCCTTTTGCCATCGTTGACTAATCGTATCCACTTCCCCATAGCGATCTAGTTGGTCGCGAAATAGATTTAATCCCAAAATAAACTTGGGCTGACAATCACGCAAAACTAGGGGTAGCACATTTTCGTCTACTTCCAGTATAGCATAATCAGCATTAAGCTGACCAATTAAATTGGTATTTTCCAGGAGAGTTGTCACCAACCCATTAATCAAATTAGCACCTGCGGCATTATGGGCAACACGCCAACCCTGACTTTCCAGAATAGTCCGCAACAGCAGAGAGGTGGTAGTTTTACCATTAGTACCGACAATCAGAATCACCCCTCGCCTCACCTGGGTAAACATCAGAGGTAGGGCTTTGGGTTGGATGCGCTGGGAAATCGAACCGGGTAAAACACTCGCAGCACCCAAGCGCAATAGCCGCACGAGAGAGGTAACGGTTTTAGCAGCGGCAACAGCTAAACCCAGACGAATGCGATCGCGGATTGATATGCTCAAGTTAATACTCCTGCGCCAGATTAAACTAGATTTTATTTTATTTTGGTTGGGGGCAAGTCCAATACCTGCGATAGCGTTGCGCTGCTGCAAAGCAGATCGCAATTGTATCATCCAGAGCGCGATCGTCAGGTTTAATTTGGATAGCTCTATCGTAAGATGCGATCGCATCTTAGATGCGATCGCATCTTCTAGTCTCCCTAAGTCAGATAGGGCAATACCCCCGTTGATATTCCCTATCGCTGAGGCGGGGAGATGGTATCCGCGTGGGTATTTTCTTAAATATTGACTGGCTCAACCTATCAGCCACTAATAAATTATCTTTAACATAGAATAATTGCCATTGACTATAAAGAGGATTATGTTGGAATTGTAGTGATTTTAGAAAGGCAATTATTTTGAGTAAGCATCCAGATGGAATCGCCCCCCACGGCGGTAAATTAATCAACCGCATTGCTACAGCCGAACAAAAAGCCGAATTTTTGGACAAAGCAGACTTCCTGCCCAGCGTACAGCTTGACGAGCGTGCCACCTCCGATTTACAGATGATTGCGATTGGGGCATTTAGTCCACTGACGGGCTTCATGGAGGAAGCTGAATACCTGTCAGTCGTGGAAAACATGCGTCTGGCTAATAGTTTACCTTGGTCTATCCCGATTACTCTTTCGGTGGATGAGGCAGTAGCACAACCCTTGAAAGAAGGGGGCTTAATCCGTCTGAACGATCCTAGCGGCAATTTTATTGGTGTTCTAGAATTAACTCAGAAATATCAATACGATAAAAAACGGGAAGTAGTCAATGTTTACCGCACCGATGATGAAAAGCATCCTGGTGTTAAGGTAGTTTATGACCAAGGAGACGTGAATTTAGCAGGACCAGTTTGGCTACTACAACGAGAACCCCATCCCTATTTCCCAGCATACCAAATTGATCCAGCCACATCTCGCGCCCAATTCCAAGAAAAAGGGTGGAAAACTATAGTTGGCTTCCAAACTCGGAATCCGATTCACCGAGCGCATGAATATATTATCAAATGTGCCCTAGAAATTGTGGATGGTTTGTTTCTCCATCCTTTGGTTGGTGCTACCAAAAGTGACGATGTTCCCGCTGATATCCGGATGCGTTGCTATGAAATTATGATTCAACATTATTTCCCCCACAACCGCGTAATTTTGGCGATTAATCCAGCCGCCATGCGCTATGCTGGTCCGCGAGAAGCGATTTTCCATGCGATGATTCGTAAGAATTATGGCTGCACTCACTTTATTGTGGGACGGGATCATGCAGGTGTGGGAGACTATTACGGTACTTATGATGCTCAATACATTTTTGATGAATTTGAGCCAAGTGAATTGGGAATTATACCCTTAAAGTTTGAACATGCTTTCTACTGCGAAGTGACTGAGACGATGGGTACTTCTAAAACTAGTCCAAGCACTCCGGAACAACGTATTCATTTATCTGGTACTAAGGTACGGGAAATGTTGCGCCGGGGTGAATTACCACCTCCCCAATTTTCTCGTCCTTTAGTTGCTGCTGAATTGGCAAAAGCGATGCAGGCAATGGCTTCCGCTGAGTGATACAGGGGTGAGGAGGGAGATCTTATCCCTTCCCCAGCCCTGAGAGGAGAGGGGAGCATCAAATCTTACCCCTCCTTCCCTTGAAGGGAAGGGGGCTGGGGGGTTAGGTTTTTCAAGAAACTGAGGCTAAGGAAGCTAAAGGCTCGGGAATGGTATCTGAGGGAGCTTGAAATTCACCAGTTTTAACGAATTCTAAGCGCAATTTTAACCAAGTAATAAATGTGGAATTGGTAGAAAGAATAGCCACGGAAGGTTCCGGGCATTGTTCCTTAATTTTTGCCATTTCTGGGGCTTCTAGAAAAGCTGGTTCTTTCACTAACCAAAAGTCAATTTCTTTCCCTTTTTCATGATAGTCTCTATTCCGTTCTTTGAAAACTTCTCCTAAAGGTTCTTCTTCTAATAAAAAGCGTTGACTTGCTAAAAGGTAGTAGTAAGTTTTCATAGTTGTTGGTTGTTAGTTGTTGGTTGTTAGTTGTTGGTTTTTTGATCGATCCCAGGACTTTTGACGTTGAATTTTACTCCCCATTCCCCATTCCCCATGGGTGAATTTACAAGTTTCCTCGCATCGCTTGTTTCATTTCTCGAACTGCTCTTTCTAAACCGATTAGTGATGCTCGTGCGATAATACTGTGACCGATATTGAGTTCTTCCATACCTGGAATAGAAGCAACAGGGTAAACATTCCAGTAGGTGAGTCCATGTCCAGCATTGACGCGCAAACCTGCTGCGATCGCTCTATTGCATCCCTTGGCTAATAAGTCAAGTTCCTGATGGCGATTCACTTCATCTTTGGCTTCAGCATAACAACCCGTATGGAGTTCGATAAACTTGGCCATAGTTTCAGCAGAGGCATCAATTTGGGCTGGATCGGCATCGATAAATAAGCTTACAGGAATATTTGCATTTTGTAACGTAGCAACGACCTCAGTGAGGCGCTGTTTTTGCCCTGCGACATCTAATCCTCCTTCAGTGGTGACTTCTTCCCGTTTTTCGGGGACCAGGGTAATGTAGTCTGGTTTTATGTCGAGTGCGATCGCTACCATTTCATCTGTAGCCGCCATTTCCATATTTAAGTGTGTCCGCACTGTTTGGCGCAAGAGGCGGATATCTCGATCTTGAATATGCCGTCTATCTTCTCGCAGATGGGCGGTAATGCCATCAGCACCAGCCAATTCAGCTAATACGGCTGCTGCAATGGGATCTGGTTCGACGGTGCGCCGCGCCTGACGAATGGTGGCGATGTGATCGATGTTAACGCCAAGGGTTAGCACTTGGGTTCGTCTCCTGAAACCGCGTTTAATCTACAGCCATTTATCTTATACCGAAACCGATTGAATTGCTTGGCTAACGCCCTCCGAGGGAAAAAAGACACCCTAGGTTTAATTCTGTCTACCTGCTCCTCTTGGTTTTCCAAAATTGCTAATAGACAAGGAGTTGTCATCGCATTTAATTGGAGCCAACGGACCTGAATCCGCAGTTTTGTACGATAATCAATAGTAACCTCGTCTTCCATAATCACGAGTTGATTGGGATAGATACTGCGGCTTTCTATTAATGCTCTACAAACACGCCAGATTACTTCAGGTACAGATTTAGGCTGGTTTTGATTCGGTGTAAGGTTGGCGCAAATTTGACGAGTAAAGTCATTAGCATAAATCCATTCACCTGCCTCAGTTAAAATTAAAATACCCTCAAAAACGCTTTCAATTATTCCTTGTAAGAGTAAATTATCTAAATGTCTGGTTTTGGCTTGATTATCTAGTATTTCTGAACAAGTTTGGTTTTGAGGATTTTCAGTGATTAGCATAAATATAAAACTCGGTACAAATAGGATGAGACTCTTGGCTGGGAAAGAGATAAAACTCAGTCAATAACCCTGGATATATCTATAAATCGTTATATCTCTGACAGGATTAAGGTTATGCAGCCATTCCTCCCTCCCGTGAGGAATGGCTTTATACAGCGCTTTGCAGGTGAGTGAGATACATAGAAACCGGGTTTCTCTAAGAAACCCGGTTTCTGATCGGGTGCTTTTGTATTATATATGTAGTATAATATATAGGCAAGATGCTAGGAGCTAGGGGAGCAAAGGGGCAGGAGAGCTAGGAGCAGGGGAGAAAACTCAAAATTCTCTCCCCCCACTCAAGGATGAAGGATGAAGGATGAAGGATGAAGTATGAAGGATGAAATAAAAAATAGTTTCCCCCCATCCACCACAACAGTCCAGCAAGTCCCATGTAACTTCTCAGTTACTACTAC
>NZ_JAMZMM010000622.1 GCF_024178385.1 Limnofasciculus baicalensis BBK-W-15
CTAATAACTAATAACCAACAACCAACAACCAACAACTAATAACCAACAACCAACAACAAACAACCAACAACAAATGACATTGGATATTGCTTTGAAACGAATTGGCATTATTGGTGGAGGACAACTCGCGTGGATGATGGGTAATCCAGCCCATAAATTAGGAATTGAACTCGTCATTCAAACACCCAATCCCACAGATCCAGCAGTTACTATTGCTACTGATACTATTTTAGCTCCAATTGACGATCCTGTAGCCACAGCTAAGTTAGCAAGTTACTGCGATATTATTACATTTGAGAATGAATTCATTAACCTAGAAGCCTTGAAGGAATTAGCAGAAAAAAGTATCTGCTTTCGCCCCAGACTAGAAGCTTTAGCACCACTATTAGATAAATACGATCAACGTTTATATCTAGAAAAAATTGGCATACCTCAACCCCAGTTTACGACATGGGCAGGAGAAACAATTAATAGTGGATTATCTAGCGAGGAAAAAAGTCTGAATGAATTAAAATTTCCGATCGTAATCAAAGCACGACGTAACGGATATGACGGGCAAGGAACCTTTATTATTAAAGATCGAGATAGTTTAGAAAAAACCTGGCAAAAGCTAGGAAAAAACCCCGTTTTATTAGAAGAATTTATTCCCTTTGAGCGAGAGTTAGCCGTAGTAGCGGCTCGTGGGTTGACAGGAGAAGTGGTAGTCTACCCAGTAGTCGAAACACAACAGGAAGAACAAGTTTGCCGCCGAGTATTAGTCCCCGCAGAAATTAGTCCAGAATTAGTAGTAGAAATTAACGCGATCGCAAATACCATTCTCACCAGTCTGGAAGTGGTAGGTATTTTTGGAATTGAACTATTTCTCACCACCAACGGCAAAGTATTGGTGAACGAAGTATCACCTCGCACCCACAATTCCGGACATTTTACCATTGATGCTTGCGAAACATCTCAGTTTGAAAACCACTTACGCAGTGTCGCCGGATTACCATTAGGAAATACTGCTCTTAATTGTCAGGGGGCAGTGATGGTAAATCTATTAGGTTACGAAACCTCCCAAAACGACTATATAGAGAAACGACAAAAACTAGCGAATTTGCCAGAAACATTTGTCCATTGGTACGGGAAAACCGAATCTCGTCGCGGCAGAAAATTAGGTCACGTTACAGTAAGATGTGACTCCCAACTCAGAAGTGAATTAAATGCGATCGCCAAAAATATCGAATCTATTTGGTACAGTTAAAATAGACTGGGATAGCTTCTACAGAATAACCCTGGATTCGCGCTCTATGTCATAATAGTTTCAAATCCAATTATTCAGGAGGCGTGATATGATTGCCCAAACTAGCCCGCCAAACCTTACTTCAGATACGACAACCACTCGCCTTACCCCAGACGAGTATCGGGCGATTGAAGAAACCGCCGAGGAGCGCCATGAATACTGCAACGGAGAGATAATTACTATGCCCGGAGGTTCCCCCGCCCACAGCCGTATTGCTGTAGATATGACTACCTTTCTCAACCTGAATCTCCGAGACACCAACTTTCAAACTTATAATGGGGATTTGCGAATCTGGATTCCCAGCTTCAATCACGGCACTTATGCCGATGTTTTCGTAATCGATGGTGAACCAGAATTCCATGGCGAGCGCACTGATGAAATTCTCAATCCTCTACTAATTGTTGAAGTATTATCTCCCTCTACTGAAGCCTACGATAGAGGTGAAAAGTTCAGAAAATATCGCTCTCTTCCCAGTTTTCGTGAATATCTGATTGTCAGCCAAATTGAACCCTATGTTGAGCAATATCATAACCTCGATCCCAACAGCAACGATCGCTGGGAATGGCAAGTTTGCGATAGTATTGATGGCTCAATTGTTCTCCATAGTTTAAATAATTTGGAACTTCCTCTGTCTGAAATCTATCGTCGGATTAATTTTTAATGGCGATGCCTATGGCGAGGGAAGCTATTGCAGTAATTTGTTGGTTTGGGCTAAACTGTAATGAGATCAATCTCATTGAGTAATTGCATAGATAATAGTCATTTTTTCGACAAAATCACGTTCTTTTGATTTTAAATATTCATCTCTTTTTAAAATAAAATTATCTATTTCATCT
>NZ_JAMZMM010000166.1 GCF_024178385.1 Limnofasciculus baicalensis BBK-W-15
GGTTGGGGGAGGGGTGAAACTGGTAATTGAGAATAGTGCAAGTTATCAGATCTAATACGCTTGTCCAAAGAAGTTTATTAAGTTTGTTTACAGTTAAAGTGAGTATGTGGATCTCGAAAGAGACCTTATGTTATGTTTAGCGTAGTTTTTTATACGAGTCAAGTAAAAACCTCCAATCCCTTTAAATTTATAGGTCAACTATAATCTCTTAGGGCAGAGGTTTAACTGGACAGGTTTTTGGTGTTTAACAAAATATAGGATTTACGCAGCTACACGGCTAATAGTGTGGATGGTGCGTTAGCAAAGCTAACACACCCTACGGCTAGAGGTTTGTGTAAGTTCTGAAAATATAGGCAGGTTTTCGGCGATAATTTAACAGTTATCGTTGGCGGGGATAGTTTGTGAAAAATTAGCTTTAATCGGGTTAGGTAGGTCATCATGGGTATATTTAATAGGCTGTTTAATTTTGCTGGGAAGAAACCTGTTGCGGCTGAAGGTTTTGCTGTCAAGGAAACTCCGCCAAAGCAGAAGATAAATGCTTTTATTTTGGAACAAATGCGGACACCTAGCGGTTTGTTGGATGATGGTTCCGATTTAGTAATTTTTGATACTGATGATTTTGCCCAGGTTGAATTGCCGGATTGGGGAAATGATTTTGATGGTAATAGTCTGGATTTCGATGGGGATGGTGATAGCGAGTTATCTCCAGAAGTGGCTGCTAATAGTTCAGAGTTAGGGGGAGATGAAAGTCTGGGGTTATTGAGCGATAATCCGGATGATTTTGAGGATGTGCCATTTATTGATAGTGACGATATTTTAAATGATGGGACGGATTTAGAGGAATTAGAATTTGAAGATGTACCTTTTGCTGATGGGGATGATTTAAGTCTGGATAATGATGGCGGTGATGGTGATGATGGGGAGATTCTACCGATTGCTATTGAAACTCCTAGCCCAGTGTTTGAATCGGGCGTATTTACGGTGGGGGATAGCGGACAAGTTCAGATTAGTTTAGAATTTGATGGGGGTAAATATGATGGAGAATTAGCGATCTTTAGTTTAGATGGGATGGAGCAATTTGAACCTGGATCTCATGATTTTATCCGGGAAGCTGCTAGTCGTGCTTTGAGTGATTCGGTGTTAGGTCATGTGGTAATTAGCGATCGCACTGAGGGGGCAAGGTTCTTTGGGGAATTGGGGGAAAGTGACTGGAATGAAGGGGAATATCTGGGTGTAAAGACATTTGAAATGCGCTCTGGGGATGAGTTTGGCTTTATGCTTATTCCCAATAGTACGGTGCAGGAAGTATTTGATAATCCGGCTATTGAGGGGGCGGGGCGACCTCTATTTTCCCTGGCGACTGCTAATCCCAATGATGCCTTTCATGTGGGGCAAATTGCTGATGTCACGGGGGATGGGACTACTTTTGTGATGGAGGATTTGCGGGTTGATACGGGATCGGATTATGATTATAACGATATTATTTTTCGAGTGAGTGGGGCTACTGGTAAAGTAGTGTTAATGGATGGTTTGATCGATCCGGCTCATGACTGGCGCACTACAGAATTAGGTCAGGAAATAATTGCTTCTGCGATACCAGAACCAGTCCAGATAGATTTTAACTTCCCAGGATCTGACCAACCTTTAATTGGGATAATTGATACGGGATTTAGTGGGGATAATCCTGATATTGATTATAGCCACATTATTTTAGGACGCGATCGCGTTGATGGAGATGATAACCCGTTACTGCCATCTCCTCAAGTTAATGACAACCCGTTACTGCCATCGGATATAGCTAATGGCTCGATAACTGATAATTTAATAGATGGTGTTCAAGATAATGACAATTCTGTACTGCCATCCTCTCAAGTTAATCAGTCGGTAACTAACAATCTCACCTCATCCCCTCAAAGTTCGGAACATGGTACTCATATTTTAGGAATTATTGGCGCAACACAGGATAATGGGATTGGAATTGATGGTATTAATGATGATGCGCCGATTTGGGTAGGGCGTGCTGTTGGTTCTGGAAAGTGGGCTGAATCGCTGGTTGAATTTGTCGATAAAGCTATTGAATCAGATCAGCCTAATGCAGTTGTGAATCTGAGCTTGGATCTGACTCAAATCAATCAAGATGGTAGCACAACTACAAGGTATGAGTTTACACCTCAAGAAAGAGCAGCGATTGAATATGCCAGACAGAATCATGTCCTAATTGTTGCTGCTGCTGGGAATGATGGCGGGGTAATGTCGGTTTTGGGTCAAGCTTCGCAGGAGTTTGACAATATTATTACTGTTGGTGCATCTGATGGACTTGATCGAGCAGATTATTCTAGTTATGGCAATGGTTTAGATATTGTAGCTCCCGGTGGTACGACAGAATATCCTGTCCTTTCTACTACTGGCAATAGCGTTGGCAGTATGGCAGGAACTTCGGTAGCAACGGCAAGAGTGACAGGTGCAGCTTCTCAGGTATGGGCGGCAAATCCTCAATTGGATTATCGCCAAGTAATTGAAATTCTTAAAGCCACAGCTACAGATTTAAAGACACCTGGATGGGATGGGGAAACGGGGGCGGGACTCCTGGATATAGCAGCAGCCGTGAGTGTGGCGAGAACAACAACTCCGGTAGATTATGAAATACCTGCTACTTTAGTTCCCGAAACTTGGAGTGGTGAAGGGAAGGTAACGCCTACTGAAAGAGCGGCTAATGCTCCTCTCTGGCCTACAGTTGCATCTACATGGTTCACAGGGCGAGTCATGGCAACCCTGGGTGCAAATGTTCGCTCTGGTCCTGGTACTAATTTTTCCATTGTTGGCGGACGAGGCTACAACAACTTCATTAACTTTGATGGTTGGACTTATGGGGAACGGATTACCGATATTGCTCTGGGAACACCAGATGAAAGGTGGTATCGGATAGCGGGCACAAACGACTGGATTGCCAGTGCAATTATTGATGGTAACGCACCAGGTTCCACTCCGTTACCACCTGCTCAACCACCTACTCAACCACCGCCGCCACCTATCCCTTATGTTCCCATTAACTCTGGTTCAGCTAACTACAGGGATGGGCGACAAAACCCCTTCGCTTACAATTGGCAAGGACAATGTACCTGGTATGCCTATGGTCGGATGTTAGAGACAGGATTGCTACCTGCTGGTACAAAGCAAAATGGTTGGTTCCTCGGTAATGCTGAATCCTGGCGACGGGATGCTCAACGGGCTGGTTTGCCCATAACTTCTACACCCACAGCAGGTGCGCGAGGGCTGGTAGTTTGGCCTCCGGGTGTTCAAGGGGGTCATCGTCTATATGGACATGTTGCTTTCTTAGAAGAAGTATATCCTGACGGTCGCATCCGGATCTCAGAATCTAATTGGGCAGGTCGAGGTATCAGCGAAAGAATCTTAACACCTGCACAATACAGTGGGTTGGCATTTGTGCGATTGGAAAATGCAGCACCAAATCCCCAATTCTATTCACCGCCAGCAGTACCTGGACAACAACGAGAGTACAGAGTGCGTTCCGGGGATACCCTTTGGGGAATTGCTCAACGGGAATTAGGAAATGGCAACCGTTGGCGGGAAATTCAGAAACCTGGTGGTGGTACGTTTACTGAAGCGGAAGCGCAGCGGTTGCAAGTCGGTCAATCGGTTTATCTGCCTGTCAGTTATCAATCTGGTACGGGTACACCCGTGACACCTCCTTCATCGGGAACACCTACCAACATTAACTGGGTTAATTTTAGTGGTACGGTTGGACCATCTCAAGGCGTAAATCTGCGGTACAGTCCTCGGTTTAGCGATCGCAGTTCCCAAAATGAGCCTTACGGCAAAACTCTACAGTTTGATGCTTGGACTTATGGCGAAGTTGGCACTGATATGTGGTTGGGAACGCCGGATGCTCGGTGGTTTAAGGTAAAGGGGACAAACTTGTGGGTTCCTAGTGCTTATATTTATGGCAATCCACCGAATTCTACTCCGATGCCTGGTAGTGGCTCGGTTGGTAGTGTAGAAATTATTGGAGAACCCATTAATTCTCCTTCTGATCCGAATGGCACCTTGGGTACAGCGCACTACGTCAGTGACATGAACGTCAGCCTTCCAGGTTCTATCGGCTACAACGGTGACCAAAACGATTTCTTGCGATTCGGTGTTGCTAACAACCGTACCAACGTCAATCTCACATTGGGTGGTTTGAGTGCAGATGCAGATTTAGAATTAATCAGAGACTGGAATAATAATGGTCGCGTCGATGCGGGAGAAGTAATTGGACAATCCTTAAATTCTGGAACATCAGTAGACTCTGTAAGTCGAATTTTAGATTCAGGTGATTACTTTGTTCGAGTTCTACCTGGTACACCTAGTGCAAGAACTAGCTACAACCTGAAACTTTCTGGGGTAGAACTTACCCGAAGTGTTCGTGTGGGAAACAGTTCATACACCACAAATCTCTGGCACTATAAAGGAGGTAACAAAACTAATGCTGGCATTGAATCTAACAAAGACACTGTTGTAGTAATTCATGGGTGGAACAAAGACAATCGTTCTCAGCCAGATGATAAGGTCAGAGAGTTAGTAGAGGCGGTTAGTTCTAGTAGCAGATTTTCAAACGCTCAAGTACTTGCCCTAGACTGGGGTGAAGCTGCCTATGCACTCATACCTTTTGCTGCTGCTTATAGTATTGGTCCAGTGGCTCAATGGGCAGCAAGTAGGCTGAGAGATTTAGGAATAAATTCTGGAAGAATTACACTTATGGGTCATAGTCTAGGTTCCCACATGAGTTCAGAAGTTGGGCGCGTCTTGAATCAAGAAATGGGACGAGGAAAAGTTGGTAAGCTCTTTTCGCTTGATGCAGCTTATCCTGCTGGTCAGTATGACTTTGATCCAGGCTGGGGATGGCGGGGTGTACCAAAGTTTAGCGACGCAGCTACCTATTCTTTGGCACTTGTTGCTTCAGATAAGGAAGGGGGTACGGCTGGTGATAATGACTATGCTGGCACTGCAACTTATTCTTTTATAGTCCGCTTCAACGGTTACAATGGAAATGATAAGGATAGTGAGTATCACAGTGGTGTTGTTAGTGTTTACAAAGACTTAGTTACTAACTGGAATTCACCTTCTGTGGATACTGACGAGTATGACAATGATGGTAATCAGGGACGCTGGGGTAGTACCCACGAAGGTCGCATAGAGGCTAGTAAAAATGGTTCAGACTGGCGTGTAACGGGAGTATTTGGAGTACGTGGTTCCGAGCAAATAAGCTGGGTTTGATCAAAGTTTCAAGGGTGGGATTCCTCTTAATTTTTTCTGTAAATCTCACCCCAAAATTATTAGTTGCCCTAGCGTTAATTACCAACTATCAAATATGGAAAATAAACCATTCCTAACTATCGACAATCAGTCGATCACCCTTGCTCAAGCCCTGGCCTATCTCCGTGCTACTGGCGATCTTCAACCATTTCTCCTAAAAATCATCCGCCAGCATCTTCTGGAAACAGAACTACAAACCCGCGATGACCTAGAGATTGACTCTACCATTATCGAACAGGCTGTCATCGATTTCCGATTGGAAAATCAACTTACCAACCCAGATCGCTTTCAAGAATGGCTCAAAACTCAGGGCATTAGCTACGCGGAATTTCGTTATCAGATTGCCGCTACATTGAAAATAGAAAAGCTTAAAGTAGAGGTGACAGCACCAGAACTGGAGAAATACTTTAACGATAATAAAGCTTTACTCGTCCAAGTAGTTCTCTCACGTATTGTAGTCGCTGACAAAGACTTTGCCCTAAGTCTCAAAAATCAAATTCTGGAAGAAAGCAGTCGCTTTGAACTTTTAGCCAGAGAGCATTCTCTTACAGATGACCGATTACTGAATGGTATGATGGGAGTAGTTCCCTTGGGGCAAATTCCCGAACAGCTACAAGAGTTTGTCGCTACTGCTAAACCTGGGGAATTAATCGGACCACTAGAAATAGACGGGCGCTATGCTTTGTTATGTGTCCATCAATTTCTCCCCGCCTGTCTAGAGGGACAGCTAAAACGTGAATTGCAAGACCAGATTTTTGATCAATGGTTACAAGAAAAAGCACAGAAACTGACTATCAAAATGCACGTTGAGTGATGGGTAATAGAACAAACATTACAGGAATGGGCTGAAACTGCGATCGCCTCCTTTGGAATTACTCAAAACAACGCACTTTACCCAAACAAAAGAAACTGGGTTTTTCAGATAACCTTTGTCTCTTAGCCGATATCTGATGCAAAAACCCGGTTTCTGAACCCCCAGGCGATCGCCCTTTACCCAAACAAAAGAAACCGGGTTTTTCAGATCACCTTTACCTCTTAACCGATATCTTATGCAAAAACCCGGTTTCTGAACCCCCAGGCGATCGCCTTTCCGTAAGCTGTAATAATGTTTTCAACTTATGCTATAATTTAGCACCATACATCCTTCTTAATCGCTTATACTCTTACCAGTAATAAAATTGGTAGAGGAACTACAAAATAATGTATCCCGAACAAGCAGGTGCTGGAGGGAATTGGCCAGTTATTGATGAAGTTGTCGATCCAAATGTTACACAGCAGCAGGGTGATTTATCTTGTGGACTTGCTTGTGGTGTAATGCTATTAAAAGATCGTAAAATAAATAGTAGTCAAGCTGTCATTGAGACCATAACTGGAATACCAGTAAATTGTCAGATCCTAGCAACTGCACTTAACACCCTCGATCCAGATCCTTCCCGGCAGTGGGAAGGCGGTCCGTTAGATCTCCCAGGGGCTACAGATTCCCAACTATTTGATATTTTAAACACCACAGGGTCATGGGCGGCTGTCCTTTGGGAAATGGGAGGAGGAATAGGACATTTAGTCGTAGTTGATGGTTTCGATCCGGTTGGATATGCCTTGATTCGCGATCCTTGGCAAGGAACCCGGTATAGAATGACAAAAGATAACTTTTTAAAATACTGGACAACTGAAGCCGTTTTTTCGAGAAATAGACAATGAACGTACAATTACTTTCAATCGAACCTACAGAGGAATGGGGCACATTCGATATTCGAGTAAAAATTGGTATTGAGCCTCATAAATTTACCATGAAGGTGAAAACTACGCCAATTACTAATCACCAAATTCAAGTCACCCACGGAGACAATAATTTCTTGAAAACATTCAAATTTAGTCCAATGATAGCCCTAAAGATATCAAAGTTAGTTTCACAATTCCACAACCATCAAACTGTTGAACTACCAGCGAATATAGGAGGTTTGCTGTCAGGAGAACTTTCATCAGTAAATTAAACTATCCAGTTTGGGCAGTAATTGAAATGGCGAGATGCCTACGGCACGCTACGCGATCGCAGGTTATCTCGATGAAGAGGCTATATCCTTTGTCGATTGTAAGCCCAAGCTGGACTAGTGATGCTTGGGTTGGGATTTGCGATCGCGCCAAGCACACCAGCGAAGCCGAGCGCCTTTCCGTAATCTAGAATTATGAAGTGCGATCGCCCTTTACCCAAACAAAAGAAACCGGGTTTTTCAGATCACCTTTGCCTCTTAACCGATATCTTGTGCAAAAACCCGGTTTCTGAACCCCAGGCGATCGCTTTTTTAAAATAGAAAGGTTGATCGCCATTTTTGATATGGAAGATCGATCGCCCTTAAATCCTGTTTCTCAACGAAGGTTGATCGCTTTTTTACCGCTCCTACCTGAGATCTGGTAAAATAAAATAACCTTATACTATTGCTTAGAGAAGCTTTATGCCAGAAGTTGCACGGTTTTATGGGATAGTAATCAAAATTTTCTTTGGGGATCATCCACCACCTCATTTTCACGCAATTTATGGTGAGTATAATGCTTTAGCACTAACTTCATAAGTACCAAACATAATGATGAAATTATCTGCCAAAACGAATATTTCCTAACTCGCCATTACCATCAATCCTACTTTTAAACCCAAAGACTCTAGTAATTTTCGCAAAATATTGAATTCAATTTCACCAGTTTCTTGAAGTTTTTCCTCAAGTTTTGTAAAATTTACCTGAACATCTTGGGACACAAAGCTGAACCCTCCTCTTGCTTCAATAACATTAGAGAATGCTTTTTTAATCATTTTTGGATTGCCCTCCTCCAGTACTACTTCAAGATAAATTGCTGCTTCTGAAGGATCTTTTAAAGATTCAATCAATTCGGCATGATAACTAATACTTTTAGGCATTGTCTCGACTCCTGTAATCTTGCCAATAGTTTTGAGCTTGACGAATATCTTTGCTTTGCCTGCTTTTATCACCACCCCATAAGAGCAAAATTATGGCATCACTCTCTTGTGCAAAATAAATTCGATTAACACTAAATTCATAAGTGCCAAACATAATGATGAAATTATCCCCAAAAACAAATAAAATTTGGTTAGGTATCCCCGACACTCCTTTAGAGAATATCCCCTCCTCCGCTTATCTCCGTTGCTACCTCACAACTGCCATCAAAAATATACTCTCTAGGTGCGGTATTATTTTGAACACAGAAGAAGAAAGTCAAGAGATATTACCCAATATTGAAGAATTATTTCAATCAATTCAAAAAAACGATTACATTTACCAAGCCTCCCTTTCCCGCCAACTCGCCGCCGACTTACCCCCCGATGTTGAACAAACCTCTCTCAAAAACGAACCCAAAGATTGGTTTATCAAAACTGCCGACTTTGGCGACGATTCCGATAGAATTCTTCAACATCGGGATGGTGAATTCACCCAACTCCTAGAAGAGATCACCCGCTACCATCAAATATTTCAACAAAAATACGACAAAATTATCTTAATTCGTCCCCCCATCTACACAGGTTACGATATCCAACTCACCGCCGCGATGGAATGCTTGGGCTACACCAAAGAACAATTTCAATTTATGATTGTTCAACCCATAAAACTCTACGCATTCCACCAAGCTACCCAGAAAATTCATCCCATCCCCGACTTAGCCACAAAGGTAAATTAGCTATATTCAAAACATCCCCAGAGAAATCCGGAACAAAATTTTATTAATTTCGACAATAAGATCGGGAGAGTCTTCCCTAATATTTCCGGATAAACTCGATCGTTATGTGCCACTTGTTAAACAGTCTACTTGCCAAGCATAATCCATGAAAATAGTGATAATTACGCTAAAATTATTTCTGCGACAGGTTATATATCTAAAATATATGGTGTAACTCGATCGTAAATTATTTCGCCACAAATAATAACAAAAGCTTGCTATTCGAGCGTTTCCAGCCATTTGGGATACTCGAGTTGATTCCTCAAAAAAAATTCGGCATAACCTGGAACCTTTTGATTCTTACCAACGACATTGATATTAACAAAGGAACTACACAACCTACCCATTGAGGCAAATAACAATGAAACTCACAATTAAATCTATTGTCGCTCTTTCTGCTTTAGTTGCTACGGCGATCGCACCTGTTCTATTATCTGCGAATCGCGCTTCAGCACAACCGGAAGGAACCAAAGCAAACTATATCGGTGTTGGTGTAGCAGCAGGTGTCACTAATGGCGGAGAAAATAATGATGCGGCTAACTTTGGTGGTAATATTCAAGGTCGGATTACAACAAACAAAGCACCTGTTTCTCTGAGAGGAGCGATCCTATTTAGCGGCGATAATACCGCGATTATGCCGATAGTTTCCTATGATATTCCTATCACCAATAATGCCAACATTTATGCTGGTGTTGGCTATTCCTTCACGGAGAAAAATGGACAAGCAACTCCATTAGGTAACACTGATGCTCCTGTAGTTACCGTGGGTGCTGAGGCGGAATTAGGTCGGGGTATTATGATTTATGGAGATACGAAAGTAGGGATTAACGCTTACGAAAATAGTTCGGGTTCTGCTGTTAGTATCCAAGCTGGTGCTGGGGTGAAATTCTAAATAGATTTTGATCCCCCTAAATCCCCCTTTTTAAGGGGGAATTTGAATTTCCTGCTTTTACACTATTATTTGTTCGCATAACCGAAAATATTGATCCCATTACCCGCCCTCTCTTCTATCAATGGAGAAGGGGCGGGTTTTGAAACATCCTGTATCGTCTAATATTGACCCCTCCCCCAACCCCTCTCCTAAGAGGGGAGGGGAGTAAGATTTCCAGCTCCCCCTTCCCTTGAAGGGAAGGGGGTTGGGGGGTTAGGTTTTTCCACTTTTTTGAAAGGCGTGGAAGTTATCAGATTAATCCAACTGCATAAGTGTCACTCACTCAGAGATAGATTCTCGTTAGGAGACGTTAGACTGGCGGATATAGGATATCGCTGCGACAAACTATGGCACTAAGTACTTTTACTCAATCACCCGCACCCATGACAAAAGAATTGGCAATTTCTACCCGTGGTTTGACGAAGCAATTCGATCGCTACATTGCTGTGAATGATGTGGAATTACAGGTTGCAGCAGGTGAAGTTTATGGATTAATTGGTCCCAATGGTGCGGGAAAAACTACGCTAATCCGCATGTTAGCAGCAGCAGAGGAACCGACTACTGGTGAAATTTATATTAATGGAGATCGCTTTCTGCGCGATCAAAGTAATCCGAAACTAAAACAGCGACTCGGTTATCTTCCGGATGACTTTCCTGTCTATGAGGATCTCACTGTTTGGGATTATTTGGACTATTTTGCCCGACTCTATCGCTTGCGGGAACCTCGTCGCACTCAACGGATGCGAGAAGTGTTGGAATTGGTGCAGTTAACTAGTAAGCGTAAGAGTTTAATTGCTACTCTATCGCGGGGGATGAAGCAGCGCTTGAGTTTGGCGAGAACTATTATTCACGAACCGATTTTACTATTACTAGATGAACCTGTTTCTGGATTAGATCCGATTGCGCGGATGCAGTTTCGGGAAATTATTAAGACTCTCCGCGAGGCGGGTATGACAATTTTAATTTCGTCACATGTACTCAGCGATTTGGCTGAATTGTGTACTTCTGTGGGGATTATGGAATTGGGTTATTTGGTGGAAAGTGCTTCTCTATCGGAACTTTATCGCCGCCTAAGTCGTCAGCAAATTATTCTGGCAACTTTGGGGGATTTGGATGCGCTGAAGGCGGAATTGAAAAATAATCCTTTGGTGGATAATTGTGAGGTTTTGGTGGGGAAGAATCAGGTGCGGGTTCAGTTTTCTGGGACTCCTGATGATAGTGCGATGTTGTTGCGATCTCTGGTTGAGGCGGGGATTCCTTTGAGTGAGTTTCATTGTACTCAGGAGGATTTGGAGACTATTTTTCTTAAGATGGGGCATCAGCAGGCTTCGTAAGGTTTTTTTTAACGCAGAGGTGCGCAAAGTTTAACGCGAAGGTACGCAAAGGTTTTTTGGAGGTTTTTATGTTTGTTGGTTTGATGGATAGGGTTGGGGATTGGAATCCGCAGTTGTTGCGGGAGGTGAAGGGGCGGTGGCATGTTCGCAATGTTGCGATCGCGGTGGTGGGTTCATTGCTTGGCTATCTTTTCATCTTTTTCTATGGAGTTAGTCAATTTAATAGGTTCTTAATTGGCAGTTATTATGTTTCTGTACAGGAGCCATTTTGCCGTCTGCGGGATGCTTCTCTATCGGCTCAAAAGCAATTAACTCAATTGCAAGAAAAATATCAGCAATTGCAAGCTCAATTTGCTCGCTATAGTGGTGTGAAAGATTTTGACGCTGCAAAAATTCGGGACATTAAAGAACAGATCGATCTAGTGAAGGGAAAAATGGTAGATCTCCAAGCTATTTTTAATCCTTATGAATGTCCGAAAGATCAAGTTGATATGGCGCTTTGGTGGCAGACTTTATATACCAAGATGTTTGGATGGGTTGGTGTAACTGTATTGTTCGTATTGTTAGTGGTGGGAACTTACATGCTCATCAGTAATTTGGCGAGGGAGGAAAGAGAGGGTACGCTGAATTTTATTCGTTTTAGTCCTCAATCTGCTTCTAGTATTTTGGTGGGGAAATTGTTAGGTGTTCCTATTTTACTTTATCTTGCCGCAGCTTTGATGGTTCCGGCACATTTATGGTTGGGTTTATCTGCTAAAATGCCGCTGCTGGAAATTCTTAGTTTCTGGACTGTTTTGGCTGCTGGTTGTGTCTTTTTCTATAGTGCTGCCTTGTTATTTGCTTTTATTTGTCCCTGGTTGGGGGGATTTCAATCTTGGTTGGCCAGTGGTGCTGTTTTCTTGTTCTTGTGTTTAGCTAATAACAAAGGGATAGAGTTAAATCCAGGTGATTGGCTAAATCTATTTAGCCCTTCGGTTGTTTTGCCCTATCTATTTAATCGGATTGAATTATCCTATGGATCGTTTCCTTTCAATCACAATGACATACAACATTTGCAATGGTTTAATCTACCAGTGGGTATGGCAGGGATTAGTTTAGCAGTCTTTGCTATTTTCAATTATGCTTTATGGACTGGGTGGATTTGGCAATCTCTCAATCGATGCTTTCATAATCCCAATATTACTATTGTGAGTAAGCGTCAAAGTTATTGGTTGGTTGCTTGTTTTGCCGTCGAACTATTAGGATTTGCTGTGCAAGATCCTTCTCATTATTTGACAGCAGAATCAAGTTATTCGGCAATGGAGGGTATTTACTATATCAATATTTTCAATTTTTTGCTCTTTGTTAGTTTAATTGCGATCCTTTCTCCTCATCGTCAAACTCTACAAGATTGGGCACGTTATCTTCGAGAGAGTGGTAGTCAAGGTAAGGGTTTTTGGCATAGCCCTTTGGTGAAAGATTTGCTGGTTGGGGAAAAAAGTCCTGCTGTGGTAGCGATTGGGATTAATTTAGCGATCGCAACTACTCCCTTTTTAGTTTTGATTTTACTATGGCCTGGTGGTATCGCTAAAATTGACCTCCTTTTCGGATTGGCTTTCTCCATTAGCTTAGTTATGATTTGCGCTACTTTTGTCCAAATCATGCTGATGATGAAAACTCCTAAGCGCTCTGTTTGGACGACTACCATGGTAGCTGCTACATTTGCCTTGCCACCGATTATACTAGGAATAGCTCAACTAGATCCCGCCAAATACCCGACAATTTGGATATTTTCCACTTTTCCTTGGGTGGGGATAGAATATGCTGGAGCAACTGCTGCTTTTATGGCATTTATTGTTCAGTTGGGTGTTTTAGGATTGTTGAATATACAGCTAACCCGCAAGTTGAAAAAAGCTGGCGAATCACAAACAAAAGCTTTGCTTAGTCACTAGTTATTGGTTATTGGTTATTGGTTATTGGTTATTGGTTATTGGTTATTGGTTA
>NZ_JAMZMM010000167.1 GCF_024178385.1 Limnofasciculus baicalensis BBK-W-15
GAATTTTATGTTACCTTTTGTTTCTCGCCTAATGGCAGAGAAATCTTCTTGCTTGTTGCCTCTTGCCTGTGAAGCCTCTATTCCTTACCGTCAGCCATTTACATCAGCAGCGGCACGTTTGGCTGCCCTACAGCGGGAATGGAGTTTTGCTTTAATGAATAATCAAATAGCGATTCACCGAGATGCGATCGCACAATGGGGTAAGGAAACTGATATTCTGGCTAATGCTCTCAATCAACTCGCTACAGAGCCATCAAGGAAGAATTTAACCACGGCTAAAGCAGCGCTCTCCTCCTTCCGATCTCAATTCTATAAGTGGATGGAGCCGCAAGCACTCCAGCAACCCTATCAAGTGCAGGTGTGGAATTCCCGTCTGACAACGATTGAAAGGTTACTCAGCTATGGCGAACGGACAGGGTTATAGTAACCTGATGCTAGGGTGGAGAATACCGCAATCTCTCCTGTTGCTCTGAAGTAGAGGATGTATGATAGACATTGCCCTCCCTATTTCCAGATACAGCAATTTTCAGGTGAGGCACAGAGAAACCCGGTTTCTTTGAGAAACCGGGTTTCTGGGGTGTACTTTATCAACCTGCAATCTGCTCTAGGTGAAAAAAATTACCGACAACTTATCCTGTAGCGTGCTATTTTGTATAAGTTATCGGTTATATAATCAAAAAATCGTTTAAATTAAAATCTTTGACGTTATGTAAAGTAGAGTTTTTTTCTCCATGAACTGGTATTCTCGGCTTAACCTTTTGCTATGTTTGTTCTCAGTTTCTACTCTCCTTAGTCTAGTAGGTATTTCTTCTGGTGATGCCAAGCCTACTTTAACTAGCCCAAAATTACAGCAAACCGTAAATCCTAAAAAACCCTTAAAAGTCGGTAAGTTACCTATGGAGGAGGCTAACCGTCAGCCATACCCAGTTAAACCCCAAACACTTAATCCATCCACTAACCGTCAGTCATACCCAGTTAAACCCCAAACACTTAATCCATCCACTAACTTAAAACCAACCCAAGTAAAACCGACTAACTTAAAGCCTCAACCCCCAAAACCGCCAAACCTGACAATTTTGCCTCTTCAGCCTCCAGTTATCGAAGCTGAGAATCTGAATACTAGAATCTTGCAAGCCAGAATCATTCAGGCGGCAATTCTCAATCCTATTATCCTGGAAGCAGGAATTATTCAATCAACAATAATCGATCCTACAGGAGTGGAATCTACTGTTGTTCATCCAATTTCCCCAAATAGCATAAAACCAGAAAATACTCAGGCAGCAAACCTCCTCCTTACCCCAATTTCCCCAGCTATCATAAAACCAGACAATACTCAGGTGGGAAACCTCCTCCTTACCCCAATTTCCCCAGCTATCATAAAACCCGAAAATACTCAGGGATCTCATCTTCAGGTTTCCTCAATTTCCTCAGCTACCCAGAAACCGGAAACTATTCCAGGATCTAATCTGCCAAATACCCAGAAACCAGAAAATATTCAATTAGCTAACCTTTCACTATCACCAATTTCCTCAGATATCCAGAAACTGGAAACTATTCCAGCATCTAACCCAAAACCGGAAAATATTCAATTATCTAGTCTCCCAGATTACCGAATTCAATCAGCTACCGCGAAACCAGAAACTATTCCAGAAAATCATATCGGTAAAAAGGCGCAGAATCAAACAGTATCGGCAGGAAATATAAATCAAAACGCTAACATTAATAGCGTCGAACAACTTGCGACATCGACAGTTAAAAAACCAGATCATCAACAACAAAATAGAACCAGAATTAATCCCAGCCCTAGTAACATAAAACAAACAACAGATCCTCCAGGAATACCTGGTCTAATTACAGTAGAAAGGATTGAGGTCAAAGGTAGCACAGTTTTTGGGGAAAACGAACTAAATCCAATTATTAAGCCCGTTGAAGGACGTACCGTCGGGATAGAAGAACTTCGTAAAGTTGCAGATGCCCTTTCCCAATTGTATTTAGATCGGGGTTATATTACCTCCAGAGCAATTCTTAACGAAGAATCCCTCTCCAGTCGGGTAGTGCAAATTCAAGTTATTGAAGGGAGTTTGGAAGATGTTCAGGTTGAAGGTGCTAAACGGATAAATCCCAACTATGTGCGATCGCGGATACAATTAGGTGCAAGTACTCCTCTAAATACAGGTAAGCTAGAAGACCAACTACGCTTATTAAGAGCAGATCCTCTATTTGAAAACGTGGAAGCCTCTCTGAAAGCTGGTACTGGCATCGGCAAGTCTATTCTAGTCGTAAGAATAAATGAGGCTCGTCATTTTGAGGGTAATGCTAGCATCGATAACTATTCTCCTCCCAGTGTTGGTTCCGAACGATTGGGTGGTAATATCACCTATCGTAACTTGACTGGTAGAGGTGATACCTTTAACGCCTCTTACAATCGCACCACAGCCGGAGGAGCCGAAACTTGGGATTTGAGCTATCAAATACCAGTTAATGCGAAAAATGGTACAGTGCAATTGAGGACTTCTTGGAATAATAACCAAGTGATTCAGGAACCATTTAGGACTTTAAATATTCGCGGAAATTCTGAATTATATGAAATTACCTATCGCCAACCTTTGATCCGGACACCCCGTGAAGAATTTGCTTTATCATTGGGATTTACCTTTCAAGATGGTCAAACTTTTACCTTTGCTGGACCAACACCATTTGGGTTTGGTCCAGATGAAAATGGGGTGAGTCGCACTAGTGTAATTAAGTTTGGACAAGACTATACCAAACGAGATGTTTCTGGTGCTTGGGCTTTGCGTTCTTTATTTAGTTTTGGTACGGGTTTATTTGATGCAACAGATAATGCTAGTCGAGGTTCGGATATTCCTGATGGTCAGTTTATCAGTTGGCTGGCTCAAATACAACGGGTACAAGTTCTCAACCCAGATAACTTTTTAATTGTACAGGCAGATTTGCAATTAGCGTCTGAGGGTTTATTGCCATCTCAACAGTTTGTAGTTGGTGGTGGGCAGTCAGTGCGAGGTTTTCGGCAAAATGTCCGAGCGGGTGATAATGGATTACGGTTTTCGGTAGAAGATCGAATTACTTTGGAAAGAGATGAAGCAGGTATCTCCACATTTCAAATAGCGCCATTTTTTGATTTGGGTTATGTTTGGAATGTTTCTGATAATCCTAATTTCTTACAAGAGCAAAAGTTTATTGCTGGTTTGGGGTTGGGAGTATTGTGGCAACCGCTACCGCGATTTAGTATGAGATTAGATTATGCTTTACCTTTGGTAGGTTTAGACGATCGCGGACGGAATGCTCAAGATGATGGATTTTATTTTAGTGTAAATTATAGTTTTTAACTTGTGGGAGACGATTGGCGGATTGACGGATTAATGCTTGCCTAAATGAGCAATGAGCAATTAGGAGCCGCTAACATTATCGCAAAAGTCAAAAGTGAAATGCCTGCTCTGAATCGGTTATGGCGTTTTCCGATGCCATAACCGCCTTAGCGACTGCTATATAATTGAGCCGTTCCAGCTATGAAGATATTTTATGACGAATGCTTTTGCCGCTCGCTTGAGCTTATCTCTCCTCGTTCCCTTGTCCTTTTTGACAGTAAGCTTAACTACAGCGGCTGCGAGGGCACAAAACTGTCAGATATATAATCCCATTCCACTTCCGAAAACTAATGAAGTCTCTGATACTCTCACAGACAAAGATATTCCCATAGGCGATGGCGGCTTTGCCCGTGACTACACTATCACCCTAAGTGCCACGGATCAAGTCGCTATAGATGTAATTTCCGATAACTTTGATGCTCTCGTTACCCTGATGGCAGCAGATGGCTCCACTGTGGCAGAAAATGATGATGGTCCTGATGGCAGTACCAATTCTCTGTTATTTGCCCGGATTACCGAAGCTGGAAAGTATATTATTCGGGTACGTGCCTTTGGCGAAACAGGTGGCGGTGGTTTTAAGATGAAAGTGACGCGCCTCAAACCTGTCTCAGACGCAAGAGATGGGAAATTTGAGGCTCCCATCTCTTGCACAGAAGGGGATTCTTTAAGAGTCAATGGTTAGTATGCTTGGGTTTTGGGACTTTTTCTGGCACGATTAAGCTAGCAGTGGTGTAATTAGGCAGAGAAATAGAGCTTCTGTCCATTCCACCACTGCACCGTAAGTATCCCCAGTATGTCCTCCCAACTTCCGATTAAACCAAGCACCTGTTAAAATCGCGATCGCACTTCCTCCCATTACCATTAGTAAAGCGATACTCTCATTACCCCGAGCTAATAATAGGGGCAATCCAGAAATCCCCAATAGCAATATCCATCCCCCCAGGATATCTTGAGGGAGGCGAATGGATTCTTTATGAAAAGCACCTTTGCCAGTAGGTTTAAGATAAGGATAAACTGCGATCGCAACTACTTGTCCCCATCTACCCCACCCAGCCGCACTCATTAATACCAACCACCGATAATCCTGTATATCAGTCAGGGCTGCTACCTTTAAAAGCAATAGCACCATGCCAGCCATTGCCCCAAAAGCCCCTGTCGCACTATCAGTCATCACCTGTAAACGTTGCTCTCGATTGCCAACCGCTAATCCATCGGCTGTATCCATTACCCCATCAAGATGGAGTCCCCCAGTAATCGCAATCCAAATCCCAACTATCCCCACACTGCGAGTTAGAGTTGGTACACCTAACTGCTCAAGCCCAGCATCTGCTAATCCCAGAATCCCGCCAATAAACAATCCCACCAAAGGTGCCCAACGAGCAATGCGGCGAAACTCAGCACCCCAAATCTCAGGAATTGGGATAGAGGTATAGAAGGTAATCGCACCAAGGAAGGAACACCACACCAAACGTCCTCGTTGTAACAATCCTCGAACGCCTAAGTGCTTCATAAGGGACTAAGTATCAAAAACTCAACAGACTCAAAAATACGTCTATTTGCTGAGGAACAACAGGACAATATTGGGATAGTATTGTCTCATATCTTAGTGTATTACCTGTAAGACCTTGGTATTGAGCTTATAGATATCAGCCACCATTACATAAAGTCCAGATAGTTTTTATTTGCCTTTTCCTTGGCAAAGGCTATGATCTAAGTAACGGGTTTTTCCCTATCGGGTCTAACAGCGTAACCACATAAATCCTTTCTATGGCACTATCAGCCCCACTTGCATCCTAGGCTTTTACCCATCATGAGTTATAATCAACCTCCGCACCAAATTCCCGCTCCTTGTATCATTGATAGAGGCATCATCGTCAATAAGCAAGATATCGGACGCTTACTCACGGATCTCGGTCGTGTTCGCTATATCCATACTATTGATAGTAATCCGCAAAGTGAAGGGGAAGGGTATGTGCTGGAAGTCTTTGCCGATCCCCATCGCTCTACGCTAATTGCTAACCAGGCAATATATATTAATGTCTATAGCTTTGATTATTTGGAATTAGGTCAGTTTACTGAAAAAGAAGCCTACTTCGATCTAATCCAAGATAATCGTCAGTTACGCCTGATTCCCCTATCCAGCCCTTTACAGGATCAATCAGGTGAACCGCTCAATGCCGAAGCCCTCGAAGCAATGGTAACTCAAGTACTCAGCGCTAAATGGGATGTGCAAATAGACGATGAGGGTGAGTGTCCATTCTAATTAGTTGTTGGTTGTTAGTTGTTGGTTGTTTGGCAATAACGGATAACGAATAACAAATAACAAATAACAAATAACAAAGGACAAATAACAAAGGACAAGTAAACTCATTGGCTCAACAAAACAAATCCTTTTCTTTTCAATGTCAGGCATCCTGTAGCCACACAAAGGCGCGTGCTGGTGTTTTTGTAACGCCTCACGGTTTGATTGAAACGCCTAAATTCATGCCCGTGGGAACAGTCGCAACAGTTAAAGCTTTAACACCAAAACAGTTAGAAGAAGCTGGCTCGCAAATTATTCTGGCAAATACTTATCACCTACACCTGCAACCCGGAGAAGGAATAATTGAGCAAGCAGGTGGACTTCATAAATTTATGAGCTGGGATAAACCCATTCTCACTGATTCTGGTGGCTTTCAGGTATTTAGTTTGAGTAAACTCCGTAAAATTACTGACGATGGTGTTATTTTTCGCTCACCTCGCGATGGACGGATTATCAATATGACACCAGAATTGTCCATTGCCATCCAGAATGCTTTGGGAGCTGATGTTATTATGGCATTTGATGAATGCCCTCCTTACCCAGCAGAGCGATCGCAAGTTGAAGCCGCTGTGGAACGTACATATCAATGGCTCAAGCGCTGTATAAATGCGCACAAACGTCCTGATGAACAAGCATTATTTGGGATTGTACAAGGCGGCGTTTATCTGGATTTACGTCGTGAGGCGGCGGAAGCCTTAGTGTCGTTGGATTTACCGGGTTATGCTATTGGTGGGGTTAGTGTGGGTGAACCTCCGGAATTAATTCACAAAATTGTTGATGCTACTGCGCCCTATTTGCCTCCTGAGAAGCCGCGCTATTTGATGGGAATTGGTACTTACCGGGAAATGGCAAGAGCAGTTGCGGCGGGCATTGATTTATTTGATTGTGTGATACCTACCCGCGTTGGGCGACATGGTGCTGCTTTGGTGCAGGGGGAAAGGTGGAATTTGAAAAATGCTCAGTTTAGAGAGGATTTTACTCCTCTTGATGATACTTGTCCTTGTTACTGTTGTCAGAATTTTAGTCGCGCTTATCTGAATCATCTGGTGCGATCGCGCGAGGCTTTGGGTATTATGTTACTGTCCTTGCATAATGTGACTGAGTTGATTCGGTTTACTCAGAAGATTCGGGAGTCGATTTTGCGGGATACTTTTACTGTAGAATTTGCTCAGTGGTTGGAGGTAGGGTAATCTCATGCCCGGTAGTATTCTGTTCGTAGTAAGGACTTCAGTGCTTATAAATATAAAATGGCACTGAAGTGTCTACTACAAACAATAAGGTTTTATCTTCTCCGGCGCTTCCGCTTTAATGACATAATGTCTTCGCCTTCTGTAAATAAATTATCTACACCTAAAATTTCTTCTTTTCGAGAAACTCTCAAACCTTTAAGAGGTGTATAAGGAGGTTTTACTTCAGGAGAAATAATACAGATGAAATAGCTAACACCAAGCCAGATGAGGGTGCTAAATATAACTGTGAAACCACCAACGGTGATAATTCCGATAATTTGAGCAAATAACTGTTCTATACCTTCATTAAGATTAAAAAATAGACCTGCTTTATTAGGACAAGTAACCGAATTATACCAAGGGTAACTGCCTGGGTTTTGGCTAAAAAGCCCTACCGCCAGTGTACCCCAAATACCGCAACATAGGTGAACTGGAACCGCACCCACAGGATCGTCTATTTGACACTTATCTAAAATAATAGTAGCAAAAACAACAATAAATCCGCCACACAAACCAATCAAAGCAGCACTGGGAATACTGACAAAAGCACAAGGGGCTGTAATGCTAACACAACCAGCGAGAATACCATTAATAATAAATGAGAGACTAGGTTTTTCGTAAAATTGCCAAGCTGTAAAAGTTGCCGAAATTCCACCCATTGCACCTGCCATGAGGGTGGCGAGGAGAATATGAGAAATTGCCTCAGCATCAGCAGTTAGAGTTGAGCCAGCATTAAAGCCAAACCAACCTAACCAAAGAATAAAGCATCCTAGGGTAGCGATACTCAGATTATAGGGTTTCATAGAAACAATTTTTTTACCGTAATAGCTAGTTTGTTTGGCAATACGCCGCTCTTGATATGCAAAATTTCTATATTTTCCTAGCCGTTGTTTTAGGAATAGAGTTCCCATCAACGCAGCCCAACCACCAACTGAGTGAACTACTGTTGAACCTGCAAAATCTCTAAAACCTAACTTGGAAAGAAAACCATCTCCCCAAACCCAATGACCTGTGATAGAGTAACTTAATACAAAGAAAAAACTGAAAGTAACAAAAGCACTAAACTTAATCCTTTCCGCAACAGCTCCAGATACAATAGTTGCTGCCGCGCCAGCAAAGGTTAATTGAAAGAAAAACTTGGCATTGAGAGGAATATTTGCCCAACTTAAGGAATGAAAAATTCCTTGGTAATTATCTTCTATCAAAGGGCTGTTGTCTGAGCCTATTAGAAGAAAACCATTCGTACCAATGAATGGATTCCCGTCGCCAAACATAAATCCGAAGCCTAATATCCAGAAAGCCGAGGTAGCAATGGCGAAAACAATCAGATTTTTGGCTAAGACAGTAATAGTACTGCTACTTCGGCAAAAGCCAGTTTCTAACATGGTGAAACCTGCATTCATGAAGAATACTAAACACCCTGTCAGTAGTGTCCATTGAGTATTTTGGTTAACATCCGAAGTTACTGAATTGGGAGATTGAGCAGCAGCGACAGATATCCACATTAGGATAATCGCGGTGACTAAGGGCAAACATTTGTACCAACGCCACCACTGACTCTTTTGACGGCTTGATTTCTGACATCCTTGCTTAGGCATAGGGAATAGAGGTATTTTGGTTAGTAAAGAAAATCTGATTTAATAATAAGTGTTTAATTTCGCATCTACTTATATTTTGCCGATCGGCCATAATATAAATAAGCAATGTCAAAACTTTGAGATAGTCTCAATCGAAAATCTGTATCAAATGATACGGATTTTCTGATATCGAGTTAAACTACCTTAACAGGTTTCTCACCCAACTATTCCCCATAAATCTCTCCCCCAAGAAAATTATTCAAAACAATGGAGAGCCTCAACTCAATGAATCATCAGGGCAATCCCACCCCCTAAACTACCAGAATATGCCAAATTGCCTGTGCATTAACCCAAACTGCCCAAACCCCCAAAGATCCCGCGATGAGCAACCTTGCCCAGCTTGTGCTTCTCCGTTGCTGCTGAATGGGCGATATCGGGCTACCCATCTGCTGCACCAAAGAAATATAGTTTCTGCGGTTTTTGAGGCTATTGATGTCGCTGATGGGAATAACTCGAAAGTTTTAAAAGTTATTTATACCGATAATCAAGAGGCAATCTCCCGGTTTAATCGAGAGGCAGATGTCTTGATGAATTATTGGTTTAAAGGAATTCCTAGGGGATATTCAGAAGGATACTTCCATGTAGAATTTCCCAATAATCCCAAACCAGCGTACTGTTTGGTGATGGAAAAGATTGAGGGAATGAATTTACAGGAGTGGATGGAAAGTCGGGACAATCAACCAATCAGTGAAAGGGAAGCTATTGATTGGTTGAGGGAACTTGTAATAATTTTAGGAAGACTCCACGAGCAAAAATTTTATCATCGAGATATCAAACCATCGAATATCATGCGGCGGGAGAATGGACAACTAATTTTAATCGATCTTGGTGCGGTACGAGCAGTTACCCAAGCTGTTTTGAACGGTGCAGATGTTACTCGCATTGGTACTGATGGTTACGGCGCACCGGAACAATTAAGACAAGGTATAATTAGTGCAACATCGGATTTCTACGCATTGGGACGTACCTTTGTACATCTGCTAACTGGTGAACATCCTAATAACTTACGTGAAGACTCTCCAGAAAAGTTACGTTGGCAACCTAGTGCGCCTAAAGTCTCTAAGCAGTTTGCAGATTTTATTGATAGCTTGATGGCTTATTCGCCAGAGAAACGACCTCAAAATACAACAGATATTTTGCAGCGTTTAGCAAAAATTGAAAGCGATTTACAATTTCAAGAAGAAGTTAAAAGTTTTTTTAACTTTCAGTTAACTTTTAGGAATATTGCTGGGGGGATAGGAGTTTTAGTTGTCTTCTTAGTATTGATATTAATTTACTACCGAAATCAAAATATTACTTCTGTTTCAACTCTGCCCTCAATAGACACTCCTACACCAACTCCCAGTGATTATACAGCTTGTCGAAAAGGATTAGGTGAGGCAGTTAGCGCAAGCGGATTATCTGATCGGGTACAAAAGTTCTTGGAAGAAGAGTATAAACGAAATACAGATCTAGATCAGTTTAAAGGTAAAATTACGGCTAGTCAGAATAATTGCAAAGTTGTGTTAAGTGTGTTTTTATCAGAGAATGAGATTCTCAGTGATGAAATTAAAAGCCAGATAGAGAAGATGATTGTTGAAAATTTTCCTGAAGCAGAGAAGACTGTGCAATGGAATATAAATGTGATTAAGTAATTCTTCTCGTTCCCAGGTTGAACCTGGGAACGAGGGTTGGGAGGCTCTGCCTCCCTGCTATTGAGCATGGTGCAAGATCTCAATTAAAACCGACTATGGATAATGATTTTAGTCCGTTTTAAGTCATAACTTGATTGTCAGTAGAGCAAGAAAACCCGCCGTTGACTCAAGTCCAATGCTAATAGAATAGCTTAAGTATATTTCAATGGAGTAAACTTCTCAGTCAGTCGGTTTCAACCGACTTTAGCTGTTAGACAGTGGTTTGAACCACTGTCGGGTTATTGCGATTGGTGCAAGTTATTAGTTGTAACGGACTTTAGCTATTAGCCAGTGGTTTTAACCACTGGCGGTTATTAATAACAATCCCAAATATGAATATCACACAACCTAAGCAAGTTTTCTAGAAACATACATCCTAATAATCCCCTGAAGAGTAAAATAGGATTCACCCTCAGTTTTTTCCATCACTGTAGGTGTAGCCTTCTCAATCAGGGATCGCCGAATCAGTGATGTAATCGCATCTGTTATGCCAGACTTGTTAAGTTTATTGCGCAATTCTGCAATAGAAACTGCCTGATTTTCAGTAGCAAGACAATACATTATCTCTCTTTCCAAATCTGATAAACGTTGAAACTGAGAATCTAAAAGCTCATTCACATCATCAAAAACTAACGTACCTTCCTCTAAAAACTGAGAAACATTCCCGCCGAATACTTCCTTAATTCTTGTTGCCACCAGCTTCAGTTTAAGAGGATTACCTTGATAATAGTCAATTAATTCATTCAGCCTATCTTCTGCACCAGAGAATCCTTTTGACCTAAATATCTGTACAGATGCACTATCATCCAAACCTTGCAAACGCAACCAATAGAGTCCTCGTGTTTGATCCGCAAAAGATTCTATACTTCTAGGTTTCTCGCTACCAACTATTACCAAACAGCTTTGATGAGGTGCTTCTCCTACCTGTTTAAATAATTTATCATAATCTTCATATCCCTCTCGATATCGCCCCGCTAGCTCTCCAGCGCAGAGGATTTCCTCCACATCATCTAGTAATAATAAACAGCGGTGGTTACGCAAATACTCAAGCAATCTTGCAATTCCGATAGATGAGCTAGATTGTGTATCTTCTCCTGAGTTATTAGAGAGAAATCGGATTAAATCAGTCAGGAGTTGTTGTAACTGTGGGGCATCTTGCAGAGAGCGATAGATAACACAATCAAACTGATTTTGAATCTGTTGTGCTAGTTTGACAGATAATGAGGTTTTGCCAATTCCTGGCATACCAAATAGTGCTACTAAGCGGCATTTATCTCTCACAATTGATTGTTCTAAATCGGTTAGTTGTTTAATACGTCCGTAGAAAATCGAGACATCAGGTGCATTTCCCCAATCTCGACGTGACTGGGTACTCCTATTCTCTCGGATCGCAGGTTCAGATACTGCTACTGATTGGGATCTTCGCTCCAGTGCTGTCTTAAAATTTCTTTTACTGACTTTTTCCCCTAACACCTCTGAAAGGAGATCCCATAACTGATTGCCCTCATTCTTAATGTGTTGAGGGTTATAGGGATGAGTCTCTGCAATCTTCTCATAGGTGAGATCCTGCCAAGATCCCATCAGTATATACTTTTGAATATCAGTCAAGTGTTTTCCTGTGGCAGTAAAAAAAGCCCGATCAGCAACGTTGAATGCCTCTTCAGAGTTCATTAGTCAGTTAAATATCAAATTTTCTCTAGTTTAACCTAACTTTTTCGTAATTTTCCGGATTAACATAACCGTCAAAACACCTGAATCTATCGGAATCCATCGTAACGACAAGCTTCTGGCAGCTCAAGATAATAGTGGTATGGATTGAATAAATCCTATTGCGAGAAACAAATCATTAGCACTATGGAGGGAAAAAATTATGGAGAATACACCTGAATCCCAAAACAAACAACCCAAGCCCCCAGTCTCGCGACTAGATCTAATTGTAGCTTGGTTAACGATAATTGCCAGTATTAGCCAAGTCATCGATCTAGGCTTGCAAATCCATCAGTACCTGGATCAACAACAACCTCAATCGGTGGAGATAATTCAGCAATCAAAGAAAAATAGCTGATCTGAATAATGTCCAATTAGGCTAAAATAAAAAGGCGATCGCGTCAGTGGGTGCGATCGCTTTTTAATGGGATTAATATAATTGATTGAAAGCGCATTACTCCAAGAAAATGGTAACGGGCGAATGGAGCCTGAAATTTGCAGCCTATACGATGAATTGCAGATGAGGCAAATCCCTGTTCAGCTATTTGTTGAGAAACAATTGTTAAGGAAAAAACTGCAACTAAATAAAAATATTTTGGTGGCAGGATATATCCCCGTTGTCCTCAATGCGCTGCGTCAACTTGGGATACAACCGCCAAAACCTAACGATTATCCTCAATCATTACAGCCATTTCTCCGGCGACGGATTTGGCAAAGTACCGTTCAAGATATTATTAGAGGATTTTCTCATATCTATCATCCGATCGACTCGCCTATTTTTGTTAAGCCCTGTGGTAAGTTGAAGCGTTTTACCGGACGAGTATTTGAGTCAGAAAGGGATCTAATATATTTGGAGGGAATATCAAAGCATTTACCTGTATACTGTTCTGAAGTTGTTCAGTGGTTGAGTGAATATCGGGTATTTGTTATACAATCTAAAATTGTTGGTATTCAGCATTACGGCGGAGATCCATCTATCTGCATAAATGAAGATATTGTTGTAAATGCGATCGCGTGTTTAGAGGAATCTGGAGAAGCTACTGCTGCTTATGCTATTGACTTTGGCGTTATTGAGGAGAATCAAACGGCACTAGTTGAGTTAAATGATGGATTTTCCATCGGATCTTATGGTTTGGACAAGGCTGTTTATACTGATTTGATCCTAACCAGGTGGGGCGAACTTACAGGATATATTAATAATTAATTTACTTCACACAATCTGTTATTTTTGCTTTTGGTGTTATTTATTAACCTCTCCTTAATCTCAAAACTATACAATAAAGTCAAAATTCCCCAATCCCCACCTCCCGATACGGCATCCGC
>NZ_JAMZMM010000168.1 GCF_024178385.1 Limnofasciculus baicalensis BBK-W-15
ACTCCCTGTAATACAGAAAATGTAAAGAAATGTAAAAGAGGGGATGCCAGTTCAAAAAATAAACGTTATATTACTTGTATGACCCACCTGTAATACAGCGAGTTCAAAAATTTTGCGAATGAGTCATTGTTACAGATTCCTCTATCGGCTACAGGTTTGAACCCTGGTTGAGAGATGGTTGATAGAGGATGGGTACATCAGGAGTGCATCTACTACACAAAAACTTAATTTTGCCTTTATAATCCCAGGTGTCCGAAATACAGTGCGTAATACATGGCTGGTAAGGAGATAACTCTACCAGCTTGCGAGTCGAAGGTATTCCTTCCTTGTGCAGGAAGGGAAGAGTGGGGGGCGGTAAAAAACTGATCGGAAAGTTTTTCTGCCTATTATCTACTACCCACTTATGGATTCTCCCGATCATCAGGTTTTCTAATTTTTCTTGGAATAGTTCATCTGGGTTTGCTGCTTCTGGTTTCAGGGGCAGCAATTTTTTTTGGTTGTAGGTTGTTGGTTGTGGGTTGTGGGTTGTTGGTTGACTTTAGACATCATTAGTTAGTAGATAATTTCTATGCTACTTAACTTTCAGACTCCGGAGACGATTCAGGGCAGCAGCTAACTCAAAACGGCGGAATTTCACAAAATCACCTTCCGGTAAATTCGATAGAATATCTAAACCCTTTGATTCAATATCTCCCATTACTCCATCCAGGATTTCTGGCAAAGCGCTCTCTCCATTAATATACTGCCGTTTAGCATAGACAATCGCTTCTGCAATTGCTCTTAATTGCCCTCTTTCAGCAATCTGCTCCACTGAGGCAAGATCGATTTCTTCTGTACCAAAGACTACTTCATCTACATCACGAACTTTTAACTTTACCTCTCTGTTTCCTCGACTGGGATCGATACTTTCTGGCAAGAGAATTCGTGGATTAATACTGCCAAATTTATCCCCACCTTCCTTGAGGCGTTCCGTTCGATATTTTAGCGCTATTTCTTTTGCTTCTTTGGTAACATCTTGAGGTTGGAAATTATCCATGGCAATTGCAATATCGGCGACATCAAAGTAATCACCACTACCTCCCATGACTAAAATAGTGGAAACGCCACAGTCAGTGTAAAGTTGTCGCACCTTATCGATAAACGGCGTAATGGGTTCCTTATCTTTCGCTACCAACTGCTGCATTCTGCGATCGCGAATCATAAAATTAGTGGCGGCAGTATCTTCATCCACTAATAATAATTCTGTCCCTGCTTCCAATGCTTCGATAATATTAGCAGCTTGAGATGTACTGCCACTGGCATTTGTGGTGGAAAATTGACGAGTAGATCTATTTTGAGGTAACTGATTAATAAAGGGAGATATATCCACACTGGCAATACTCCGTCCATCTTCAGCGCGAATTTTCACTGCGGCTGGATTAGTTACCACTAATTCCCGTCCGTCATTAGGGATATGATTGTAAACGCCTAACTCAATAGATCGTAGTAAAGTAGACTTGCCATGATAGCCTCCACCGACTATCAAAGTCACGCCTTTTGCAATACCCATCCCTGTGACTAATCCACGATTTGGACAAGTAAACTTGACTCGTAAAGATGGTGGAGATTGGAAAGGTACAGCTTCATCAGATAAAGGGCGATCGTCAACGCCACTAGTACGAGGTAAAATAGCACCATCAGGAATAAAGGCAACTAATCCTCTTTTTGGAAGTTCCTGACGCAGCCATTCAGCATCTTCCACAGTCTCAACATGATCCTGAATTGCCTTAGCATTTAGAGAACTATATTTCAGGGCTTGATTAACAATTAGGGGAATATCTTCACAGAGCATTTCTCCAGCTTGTCGCCCGGAAATACTCCTTCCTCTGCCAGGTAATCCGACAATAAAACGCACTTCTACTGATTTATCCGTAACGAATACACAGGTGCGCTCTAGTACAGATTGTCCCACATAAGTAATCGCAATTAGCCCACTATTACCCGTGCCGCGATGGGAACTAAAGTTTTTTACCACACTGTCAAATTTTCGTGTTAGATAATCCCGCAGGGCAATTTCACGGGCTGGAGTTTGATAAAGTTGAGTGGGAAAACCTGCCACAGATTGGGGGGCTATTACCCGAATCTGACTGGGAGTAGCGAAGGGATCTCCTTGGACGCGATCGATAATTAAGGTGAAATCGGTGAACTGATAGCTTCCTTTAATATCTCGATAAGCTTTATAGCCGCGATCGTCTAATTGTAGAAGGAGTTGGCGCAGATTTTCTCTATTACTCATTGGTTGTTGGTTGTTGGTTGTTGGTAAACAACAAATTTAAAAAGATGAACCGGGCTGTTGGAGAAACTCAGCTTCTTTTGGGGTTGTCTCTCTGCCTAAAATCCTGTTACGGTGGGGAAAGCGCCCAAATAGTTCAATAACTTCAAGGTGGCGGTAGGCATATTTAATGGTACTATCACTTTCTGGATCATCTTTGAGAGTAGAAAATAACTCAATGGATTGACGCTGATCGTCTAAGTTTTCGCTATGTTCAAAGGGCAAATAAATAAACCAGCGTTGTAATGGTAGCAACTCTAGGTCAAAGCCGCAAGCAACAGCATATTTTGCCACATCAAGAGCTTGAGAATCCGTGGCAAAGGCTTGAGGGGAATCGCGAAACATATTGCGGGGGAATTGATCTAGTAAAATAATGAGGGCTAAACAACTCAAGGGAGAGTTTTTCCATTTATCTACTTTACCTGCGGCTGCCTCCTGATAATCTAAGATAAAACGCGATCGCACTTCTTCATCAAATGCTGCATTTTTGGTAAACCAGACTTGGCGTGGTTTACCATACTCTGGATCGTCTAGTTTACCAAACCAAAACTCTATAATTTCCTGCGGTTGTGACATTGAGGTTGAGTTTCTCCATAATGCGATCGCTGTTTAACAGCATATCCGAATGGACAATCCGATTGTGGACTAAAAGAGATCGCGCCTTGGCGGATGATTGGATAGTGGGAAAGCGCTAGGGCATTCTCCCGGCTGTGCGATGGCAACGCCAGTCTTCGGCATCGCATTTTGGATACGACACCGATGTCAGGATAGAATTGGTTAAAGATTCTTTTTCCTTCCGGATCAATTGTGCGGCTGACTGAATAATCTAATGAAGGTAACAAACACAACAAGGTATCAACAGCTATTGCTTGTAGTAATGGTGAAGCTGACTACGATATCTCGTTAATTTTACAGGAGTTAGGCTCGCATGGACTCAAAGCAAAGGTTAGCTAATTTAGAAAAAATATTAAATTTACATTATGAAACTCTTGATGCAGCACGGAAGCGATGTGCTGTCGCTAATGACATCTTTGAAAAGAACGCTATAAACCAAAGAATTCGGGAAGAAGTTCTGCCAGAGATTCGCCAAGCGCAAACTAATTATTGGAATTTCCTGGAGACACAAACATCCTCTTTGATGGAAGTGGATGCCCATAATGCCATCGTTGAGGTTGTCCCGGAAGTTGAACTAATTGTGAACAACTCCAGTGCCAAATATCCCGAGGAGTTGATGCAGAAGTTGCACGAGATTCTCAAGAAGCTGAATGAACCGCAGACACCTGCGGCTGCTAAACTGAAAGCCGCTTTGCCTCTTATCCCTGGGATTGTGTCTTATGAAGTGGAATTTGATACAGAAAACTCGTTGACAAGGGTATTTGAACGAATCAAACAACTCTTTAAAAAACCAATAGATGAAAAAAAAACTCAAACCTAACACGATCAGGTTCACTCGGAATAACGTCTCCTATTACCCAACCACCACCTATTTTACGCTCAATAATTTATCGGAAGATTAAGCAGCCAAGGGCATTAATCTGTGTTAAGACTTCCCCACACACGGAAAAAACCTCTGTAATAACGGAGATTAAGCAAGAAATTCCTCAAGGCTATCAAGCAGTCTCCGTTCAATTTCAGCGGTCAAACAATGCGTTAACCAGTTCGGATCGTTTATTCCAGTGGTTTTGTACCCAAATTACCCAGCAACTTCAGCTAAAAAATACACTAGCTGAGTCTTGGCAGGAAGGAATAAGCAGCAAGATGAACTGTAGTAACTATTTTGAAACATATCTGTTACCAAACATCAAAACTGCCCTTGTTATCGTCTTGTATAACGTCGAGTTGATTCTTGAATATCAAGCAATCGCCAATAACTTTTTTGAATTGCTGCGATCTTGGCATAATAATGCCGCTAACGAAAATGGTTGGGAAAAGCTGCGGTTGGTGATTGTCCATTCTCAAGATATCTCTTTAACAGGTAATGTGCCATTTAATGTAGGAGTATTGATTAAGTTCCGAGAGCCAGAAGCGGGACAATCATGTTTCGCATATCTCTGATTTGTCTCAAGAGTATTTTCACAGTTATTGGAGGATTAATTAATGTCAAGGCACATACTAGCAGGAACTTTGCCCATTGATTCCCCCTTCTACGTCGTGCGAGAGGCAGATGAAAGCTTGTACCATGAATTAAAAAAGGGGGAGTTTTGTTATATCCTGAACTCGCGACAAACTGGCAAATCCAGTTTAAAAGTAAGAACAATGCAACGGTTGAGAGAAGATGGGTTTATTTGTATTGATATTGATCTTACTCAGATCGGTACCGGGGATGATATCTCCATAGAGCAATGGTATACAGGGGTAATTTATTTTCTGGCAAAAGGGATAAAGCTAGATGAGTCTAGTTTAAATACCTGGAGCAATCTTCATAGTGAACTCTCGCCGGTGATGAGATTGAGGAACTTTATTGAAGAGAAATTGGTTTCTCATCCCAAAGAAATTGTCATTTTTATAGATGAAATCGACTCTGTTCTCAGTCATAAACTGAAGGGCAAGTTAGATGATTTTTTCGCATTGATCCGAAGTTGCTATAACCAACGGGCTGATAAGCCAGAATTCAACAGTATAACTTTCATGCTGTTAGGGGTAGCCACTACTTCAGATTTGATTTGCGATCAAAACCGCACGCCGTTTAATATTGGTACGGCGATTGAGCTTAACGGCTTTCGTCTGAATCAAGCTCAACCTTTACTTCAGACATTAGAGGGGAGAGTTAGCAATCCCCAAGCGGTACTGCAAGCAATCTTAGCTTGGACAGGTGGGCAACCTTTTCTTACCCAAAAACTTTGCGCACTTGTAACAAATGGTATGGAGGCATCGGGAGTAGAACAGTTGGTGAAACAACAGATCATCGAAAACTGGGAATCCCAGGATAACGCGCAGCATTTGAAGACGATACGCGATCGCATTGTTCCCAATCTCATTGATCTCAATCTCTCCAGTCTGCAAAGTGTAGAGCGATTACTAATGCTATATGAGCAAATTTTATATAATCAACAAATCACTGCTGATAACAGTCGTGAACAACAACAATTGTTGTTATTAGGCTTGGTTGTAAAACAGGAGACTAACTTAACAGCTTACAATGATATTTATCCGCGTATTTTTGATTACCGATGGGTTCGGCATCAGCTATTATCTGTTAGGAGTCAGATAAAAATACGTGAAAATGAGGAATTAACTAATCGGCGAGATCAGATGCTAAATCAGCGACCTTACTCCCAAGAAATAACAGAATGGATCGCTAGTAATCGACATAATTCCAAACTATTGCGGGGTAAAAAATTAAATAAAGCAATCGAATGGCGTAAGGTTCAAACATTGCCATTACCCTCAGAAGACCAGGATTTTATAAGTCAAAGTCAATCTTTAAAAGAGCGAAAGAACCAGAAGCTCACTATCTTAATAATTACTGTACCCTTTCTCGTTGTAGGGTTGGGAGTAGCCGGGTCTTTCTGGCATATCGATCAGGTGAATCAGAAATCATTTAGCGAAGGTAACCGGACTCTCTTTAAGGAGATTGAAAATGCCAATCGAGATGAAGGTATTGAAGCTTTCAAAAAAAAGGATTATTCAACGGCTAGTGAGTATTTTAAAAAAGCGATAAAAGCCGATTCTCAAGATCCAGAAGTACAAATATATGCCAATAATGCCGCAGTTTTAAATCAGGAGAAATTAGGAGGGAAGGATAAACCATCAGTCACTCTTGCCGTAGTTGTACCTCTGGATATTAAAAACGAAGTCGCTGCGGAGATGTTGCGAGGAGTTGCGCAGGCACAAACTAATTTCAACGAAACATCGAAGAGTCGGTTCTTGAAAATTGTAATTGCTAAGGATGACAATGACCCTAAGAAAGCAAAACAAGTTGCTCAGAAGCTAATCAAAAAACTAGCAATTATAGGAGTGATTGGACACAACACCAGTAAAGTTACGGAAGCTGCGCTACCTGAGTATGAAAAAGGTTCTATAGCCATAATCTCCCCCACTAGCACAAGCACTTCCCTGGAGAATAATGTTTTTTTCAGAACCGTGCCGAATAACGATGAAATTGCTAAAACATTAGCGACTTATGCCATAAAAAACAACTACAAACAAGTTGGTATTTGTAATAACCCTAATAATACATATAGTGCTGACATAACGGATGCTTTTGAAAAACATTTTGAACTTCAAGGTGGAAGTATTGTAGGAGAGCAGATTGATTTGACCTATCCTGGACTCGATGCTTCTGGGGTAGTTGCAAAAATGTTGGATAATCAAGCGAATGCCTCTATATTGTTCCCAAACACAGAGAGCATTTCTGTGGTTGTTGAAATTGCCAGCGCCCAAAACAAACTAAGCCAGCAGGGAACCAAAAAGCTACCGCTACTTGGAGGAGATTCTTTGTACAATTCAAATATTTTCAATTCAGGAGGAGAGCCTGTTGAAGGTTTGGTTTTAGCTGTACCTTGGTTTCCAGATGAAACAAATTCAAAAGCATTTGCTAAAAAAGCTGAGGAGAGATGGAAAGGGAAGGTTAGCTGGCGCACTGCTGCCAGTTATGATGCAACTCAAGCTTTTATTCAAGCGATGCCTTTGTCTGGGAAACCCACCCGTGAGAATATATTGAAAAACCTCAAATCTATTAAACTTGAACCAGATGAAACTTCAGGAAAGCCACTCAAGTTTGATAATCAGGGTGAGCGGAAAGGGCAACAACCTGTTCTAGTGAAGGTAGTTGGAGGTAACTTTAAGCCGGTGGAATAGTGAAGAAATCAAGAAATAGAAAATAGCTCAATCTATTTCCTCACTTTCCCCACCGGAAAATACTTGCTCCCCAAGTTAATCCTGCCCCAAATCCAGCAGCAGCAACTACATCTCCCGCTTTAACTTTCCCCTGACGTACCGCTTCATCGAGGGCGAGGGGAATTGAAGCGGCAGAAGTATTCCCATAATTAGCGAGATTACTGATAACTTTTTCCTTTGGAATATTCAACCTTTCCGCAACTGCATCGAGAATCCGCTGATTGGCTTGATGCAGGAGCAACCAATCTATATCCTCGGTAGTCATATTTGCCTGGAATAAGGCTTTTTCAATTACTTCTGGTACTTTCTGCACCGCAAACCGATATACTTCTTTGCCATTCATGATAATGGGTTGAAAATTGCCTTTACCCACCACCATTCCATTGACAAGTTCTTGACTTTGTGGTATGTAAGCTAGCTGAAGATATTTATACTGAGTCCCGTCACTACGAAGAGAAAATCCTAAAAAGCGATCGCTCTCATTTGCCTCCATTACCACTGCCCCAGCCCCATCAGCAAAGAGGATACAGGTTCCCCTGTCCTGCCAATCCACCCAGCGTGACAGAATATCAGCACCGATGAGCAATACATTTTTGTAAGTCCCTGTCCGGATAAACTGAGCTGCTGTTACCATACCAAAAACAAACCCAGAGCAAGCCGCAGTCAGATCGAAACTAACTGCTTGAGTTGCTCCGAGTTTCGCCTGAATTTGACTAGCAGTGCCAAATAGATCGTCGGGGGTTGAGGTTGCCAGGATAATTAAATCCAAGTCTTGTGGTGTAATTCCCGCCATAGCTATAGCACCATTAGCAGCCTCGGTTGCGAGGCTGCTCAGGCTAATCTGCTCGTCCGCCAGACGACGTTCCCGAATTCCGGTCCTGCTGGCAATCCATTCATCTGATGTTTCAACCATCTGACTAAGTTGATGGTTATTGAGAGACAGCTCTGGCTTTGCAGAACCACTTCCGGTAATGGCAATACCTACCCCTAGTTGATTCAAGGCTATTCTGCTCCATATTCAATTAGTCAAGGCAGAACTTTTCCAGGCTCAATATAATTTTTGATTCCCTTAACCATCCTGCCTACTTTTACTGCTAGCTGCCGATTTTTCCAACTCATCAATATTAGACTGAATCCGTTCCAGCACTCGGTTAGCCACCGCATCTTTCGCCAAGCGAATAGCATTAAAAATGGAAGGAGCTTGAGCGCTACCGTGACTGATAATACAGATTCCATCTACACCCAAAAGTAGACCCCCGCCATGTTCGGTGTGGTCGATCCTTTGTCTAACCCGCTTGATGTTAGATTTTAGCAGTGCTGAACCTAGCTGACCGCGTAATCCTTGAGATAATTCCTCTTGGAGGGTTTGGAGCATCGCCTCACCGACTGCCTCAGTATACTTGAGCAACACGTTGCCCACAAAGCCATCACAGACGATTACATCAAAACGACCAGAGAGAACATCTCTACCTTCTGCATTGCCAATAAAAGAAATTCTGGGATTTTTCTCTAATAGCTGATGGGTACGAACTGCCAAATCGTTGCCCTTAGATGGTTCTTCCCCAATATTAATCAATCCCACTTGTGGGTCAGGTATACCTAGCACATATTGACTATATACCGCCCCCATTACGGCAAACTGATCCAAATACTTGGGACGACAATCCACATTTGCCCCAACATCTAGGACAATGACTGATTTTCCTGCCATCATGCTGGGAAACACCGCACCAATTGCCGGACGGTCAATACCTGGCAAACGCCCCAAGCGTAGAAGACTTGCTGCCATAGCCGCACCGGAGTGACCCGCACTAACTACAGCTTGGGCATTTCTGCTTTTGACTAAATCCATTGCCACGTTAATTGAAGCCTTGGGCTTGCGCTTCAATGCCCCTAAAGGCTCTTCATCCATGGCAACTACATCATTAGCCGGGACAATTTCTACGTGGCGGGAACTGCTATGGTGTTGTTTCAGGCAGGCTTCAATGGCTTGAGGATCGCCAACTAGCAAAACCTCTACGTCCAATTCTTCCTGTGCCCTAATAGCGCCAGCAACGATTTCAGCGGGGGCATTATCCCCTCCCATAGCGTCGATTGCGATCCGTTCGCGAGATGCCATTGCTCAAATTTATAGAAACCTTACAAATTATAACAGTCAATGAACAAAAAACTTTAAAAAAGGGAGTGGTGAGTGGGGGGGAGAGTTTTGAGTTTTGAGTTAAAACTCTCCTGCCCCCTTGTCCCCCTTGTCACCCTTGTCCCTAACCTCCAGCTAATATAGCTTGTTGACCTTGGGGTGTTCCCGTATAGCCTAGGTATGATTGAACTGCTGGAGTGGGGGGATTTTTGTAGACGTAAAATAGCTGTCGCCCGAAAGGATAGTTGGGAGCATCTGGTGTGATACCGTCGATAGGTACAACCCGTACAGTTTGCTGGTTTTTGATCTGACTATAAGTACCATAGCCAATCCCGTCTGTTTTCAGTTCTCGAAGTAAACCTGTCGTCTCATCTCTGGGTAGAGTGGTTATGTTTGGTGTTGTGCCGAAGTTGCCACCTCGGAGTGCTAAGTCCTTAAATGCTTGATGAGTACCGCTAGCAATAGGTCGATTAACCACCCGCAGAGTGCCTGGTTGTCCCCCTACACCGGACCAGTTGTTGATTTGTCCCTGGAAAATACTTGCGACTTGGGCACTGGTTAATCCACCCTGAAAAGGATTAGTTTTGCCAACTACTATGGCAATTTGATCGGCTCCAATTGGCTGTGCTGCTAAACCTTGAGCTTGTTCGGCGGAGGTTAGGGGACGCGACACGGCGGCAATATCTGCTTGCCCTGCGATAACGGCTTTAATTCCGTTTTCGGAACCATTTGCTTGGGGAGTGACAGTAGTGCCGGGAAATTGAGTTTCAAAGGCGCGTTTGAGATTTTGATTGATCGTTACCATACTGGTAGAGCCATCAATGCGGATTGCCGTACCAGGAGGAACGGAAACAGGAGGGGCAATATTAGTGGTAGGTAAACTAGATCCTGGCAGCGGTTGTGTGGTTTGACCTGGAATAGTTGCTACTTGGGCTTTGGGTTTCATTACAAACCACCAGTAGCCACCACCAGCTAATGCCAATAGTAATAGAACGAAAGCAATTGGTGGCGGCCCGCTACTTTTTTGAGCCATAATATTTTTTTTACTCCGGAAGTTGTTTTTGGTCTGAGGGGGCTAACCGTTGCAAGCGTTGAGCAACAGCATCGTCTAATGCCATGCGATCCAGATCTGCACTGAGCTTTTCCGCAGGATTTTCTGATAGCTCTACTAAGGCATTCCCACGGAGATTTCGGCGTTGAACGGCACTTTTTGCGTCTTCAAATTGAGAGCGTGCTGAATCAATATTCAAGTCACTGTTGACTTTTGCCATACTAGTCAATGCTTCATTAATTTCCGACATGTCTTTCATATTCTGCATGTCGGTTTTATAAGATTCTAACTTAGTCCGTTCCCGGTTCAACTTATCTTTAGACGCATTAACAAATTTTTCTGCTTGCTTTACCTGTTCTTCGAGTTGCGGAAGGAGTTGCTCAATTTGAATTACTCTAGTCATTGCTAAACGCGCACCATCTTCATTTCCCTGGCTTTGCGCTGTCACTGCTTGTCGTTCAAATGATTGTAATTCTTGAACTTTAGCCTCATATTTCTGTTTGGCTCGTTGGTAAGCGGCTACTTGTATAGCAACAGCTTCAGCTAATTTTTGCACTGATTCCTGCATGGAGCGCAGGGATTCTTCGGCAACTTCTACTGCTACTTTCCCACCAGATTCGACTGGCATTCCCCAGAGCCAATTCCAGGTTCCTACAGCAACCCGTCCGGCTTTTTCTCCCATTAACCAGTACACTGCTTTTTTCATCTGTTTAGCTATAGTTTATTCTGTGGTATTACAAAAAAGCTGTGGTATTAATTCTCGTAGTTTATAACATTGATCAGAAACCATTGCAGAAGCATATCAATGTCTTTAAGCAATATTTTCTCAACGGCGATGACGATATCTCCCTTTTGCAGGATAAGTTGTAATTCCGCTATTTGTCCTGCCTCAATTGTGGCGGATACACCATTTCCCAAATTACCTACTGCGGACAGTTTTTTATAAAGCAGCGGCTCATTTCCTGCCGATCCCAATCGCACCCAGGTCATTACCTGATTATAAATAGTGGTGAGTTCATAAAGATCGTCATCACCAATCTGCAACATTTGAGAGCGTTTTCCACCCAGAAGCAAGGCGAATTCGTCTGGATCATCTCCAATCCCTAAATTCACTTGGGATTCCATCATTCCTTCAAAGGCCATGATAACAGCCTTTGTTTTCTCAAAGTCTACGATTTTGCCCATGCCACAATTTCCCCCGCGATTCTACCTATATCTGGTTTATACTAGACTTTTTAAATTAATGTTTGGTTAAGGAATCATTACGGTAGAATTAAGGTTCCTAGGAAACAGAGAATGGGTAGCGGGAAATTGCTAATTAGTAACTTTGCCTGTTCCCCGATAATGAACCACAAAAAAGGGAGGGAGTTATTGAAAAATAGAATAGATTAAGGCTGTAACTGTGTTTGGTTGAGCGTTGCAGGTTTTTTAGGAATAAACATGAGAATATTTTGGCGATCCCGGAGAGCTGCAATTGCGGCTTCCCAGGTAAAGGTGAATGACTGAAATGCCTCTGGTGAGATGTCATCGCAGTCTAGGGCATTCACCACTTTCTCAAATTCATCAAATAACCTTTTGCGAATTTTTTCTGTACTCTTTAAATCTTGACAGCCCTGGATTTCTTTAATCAGGATTAATACCTCTTGGTTGTAACCATCACCTTGATTTTTACGTCCCTTCTCAATGCGAGATTTTAATTGCCAACCCCAGGAACATACTATAGCACCAATTGATAGAAACAAACCTAACCAATCAGCATTTTCTTGAAGAAATGATGGTTTGTCTTTGTCGTAATAGTCTTGTGCCCCTGGATGAATTGGCAACAAAGTTCCACCTGATAAACTAGGTGGATTTATATAGGCAGCTTCTGGCATTAATGTGGCTAATTCTTGACGACGCTCGTACAAAATACTGGTAATTTCTTTTATGACATTTGGCTCAACTTTCTTGTTAGCTAAAAGGACTCGTTGAACTGCTACAGTTGGTAAATCTGTCGGTGGGATTGGCGGGAAACCTTGATAAGCTCCCTTGGGAATAACTCCTGGATCTAAAGTAGATTTTTTAATTTTCATCGCTGCTGCTTGATCTATTTCTACTAACCTTCCACCCCGTTGTTGCACGAGTTCAAGAATAGATTGATTTCCAGGAGGACGAACGCGAAATACGGCATCTACTTGATTGTTACGAAAAGCAGCATCCGTTTCCTTTTCAGATACAGCAAATGCGAATAATTCGTTGCTTTTGATCCCATAATGTTGAGATAGAAATAAGAAAGATTGATATTGCCCACTGCCTTGAGGTGGGAGTCCGATTCGCTTGCCTTTGAGATTTGAAACATCCTTAATCCCAGAATTTTCCTTGACCACTAACTGAAACATATCTGGGAATAAATTAGATACAATTCGTGCCGATGGTAAGGCGGGGATATCAGCTTGTGCTGTGGCAAGTTGTACTTTGTTTTCCTCTAAAAGTTTGATATTTTCCTCCGATCCTTGGGTTTCAATTACTTTGATTTTAATCCTTGGTTGATGTAGGTTAACCACCTTTGCCATTATCTGACTAAATAGATAACTTTCTCCTTCCTTGGAGCCAGCCGCAATAGTTAATTGATATACTCTGTTACGCTGAATAATCACATATCCAGTCAAAGCCACAATTAAACCAACACTCAAGATAATGGGGATGAGTAGGTTGCGATTTATACTGATTTTGTATTTAGATAACATAGGTGGGGATTGGGG
>NZ_JAMZMM010000623.1 GCF_024178385.1 Limnofasciculus baicalensis BBK-W-15
CTTACAGTGACAGAATTAAAGGAGAAAGAGCCGAAAATCTAGAATTAGCGATCGCTTGTTATCGTAATGCACTAACAATCTATACTCCAGAAGCATTTCCTGAAGACTGGGCAAAAACTCAAAAAAATTTGGAAATTGCATATAATCAAAGCATCCGGGGGGATGATCCCGATCAGATGGAAACCCTCACCTAGCCATAACGATACACAGATTCCTTTTAGCTAACCCCTGCTAGAAGCCGAATACTAGAAACACCCTCTAAGCCACAGCGAATTCTGTTTTACGTTCAGCTTTTTCAGCAGCGATGAGTTTTTGAACCCCTGGATCTAGATACATATCCTTCGTACCCCATTTTATGGGGAGGGGATCGTGAGTAATTGTCCAGTTATCTTTAATTAAGTAGAGCATTTTTGACACAGTTGTCGTAGATATCTTTAGCGGGCATAATCGGGTATCAAGCAATTGTCACCGAACAATACTGTAATTTCAGTGTAACACTGAAACTCTAAATGGTTGCTAAAATATACTTAACAACTAGCTCAATCCACCCACCACAAAATACAATGATTCAAACCCCCATAAAAACCTTAACCCTAGAAGAATTTCTCAAGCTACCGGAAACCAAACCCGCCAGCGAATTTATTGAAGGTGAGATTATCCAAAAACCCATGCCCCAAGGAAAACATAGTACCATTCAGGGAGATTTCGTCCCAGCAGTCAACACAGTGTTGAAACCAAGCAGGATTGCCCGTGCTTATCCAGAATTGCGCTGTACATTTGGCGGAAGATCAATTGTCCCCAATGTCACCGTATTCACCTGGGAAAGGATTCCCCGCGACGAAAATGGGGAAGTATCTAATACTTTTTTAATTGCCCCTGATTGGACAATTGAAATACTTTCCCCGGATCAAAGTCAAACCAAAGTAGTCCGCAATATCCTCCATTGTATCGCCCACGGTACTCAGATGGGATGGTTAATCGATCCTGATGAAAAATTGGTATTTGTTTATTTTGCTAATCGCACCATAGCTGTCTTTGAAGAAGCTAATGATAGCTTGCCAGTACCACATTTTGCTGAATCTTTCAGCCTCACTCTTGGCAAACTATTCAGTTGGCTAAATGAATAGTAACCCGTAGGGTGCGTTACTTGATAACGCACCCTACCCCTGTGGTATAATTCCTAAACTAAAATCTAAATAACAATAACCAAATCGGTAAAGTCACCAATAACCCCATCGAACCAACAGCCAATGCTGTCACCGCCAACTCCCGATCCAGATCGTAAACCTCAGCAATCACCAAAGTAGCAAAAGCAGGCGGCATTCCCATTTCTAAAACAATTGTCAACAACGCATCATCCCTAATTCCTAACTGCCACAATCCCATCCCCAAAACAAAAGGAACTAGCAGCATTTTAATACTCAAACTCACAGCAGCAAGTTTAATTTTACCCCAAGATCTTAACTGACTCAATCGCATACCAATTAAAGTCAAAGCCAGATAAAGTGCCCCCCAAGCCAATCCAGTTAAAGTATTTTCTGCCAAAGTTGGTATTGGGATTTGCCGAAAAATCAATCCAAATCCCAAACTCCACAAAGCTGGATTAATCGCAATAGATTGCCATAACTTACCATAACCATCTATCCCCTTACCAAACCTAGCCGCCAATACCACTCCCAAACCATAAGCGCCCAGTAAACTGCCCAACATATCATAAAAAAGCGCCCAACCAAAATACTTTTCCCCCACCAAAGCCAAAGTAACAGGAAAACCCAAATAACCAGTATTCCCCACCATCGCCGCTAAGATAAAACTCCCCTTTGTAGTAGGCGCTTCAGCGCCCTTATTCTTCTTTTCCAGCCAAAGCCAAGCCAATCCCGCACCCAACAAAATCGCCACCCAAGCAGTGACAGGCGCAATCCAAATTCCTCCCGATAAATCAGCTTTACGCAGAAAAGCAATAATACTAATCGGCACTCCAAACCAAAACAGAAAATTACCAATCCAGATGGGTACTTGCTGCGGTAACACTTTTCCCAAAACCCATCCCAGAAAAACACCACCCCCTAGTTGCAGATAGAGTTGTATCAATG
>NZ_JAMZMM010000169.1 GCF_024178385.1 Limnofasciculus baicalensis BBK-W-15
TCTTTACAAAGCTAAAGAAAAAGTTAGGAAATACTGTGTATTGCGATACAGTGCTTTACATTAAAGAAGTAGTTAAGCACAAATACGGATTGACATTTTCCACAAAAAGTGAGAATGGAGAGAATCAGTGCAATAGAGTTACTGTCTCAGTACGCTAGCGGTAGAAGAGACTTTAATGGAATTGATATAAGTGAAAGTGACTTATTTGAAGCAAATTTACAAGGAATTAATTTCACTGGCAGCAACTTGCAAAAGATATACCTGCCCTATTCTAACCTAAGTCAAGCCAATTTGCAGGAAGCTCAAGTTCAGAAAGCCGACTTGATTAACAGCCTACTTTATCAGGCAAATCTTTTGGGGGCAAATCTTCAAGAGGCAAATCTGTTTAGAGCCAGTCTACGCCGTGCCAATTTACAGGGTGCTAATCTAGAGGGTGCTAATTTGCAAGGGGCAGATTTAACTAAAGCGGATCTCAGAGGTGCTAATTTAACCAAAGCAGATTTGACTGGTGCAAACCTAACAAAGGCTAACTTAAACGAAGCACAATTGAGCGGTGCAAACCTATTTCGCACCCAAAATATTGACCTCTCTGGTGCTTATTCAGACTGCTCAACCATTTATCCAGACGGACATCGACCAGATTCTTTGCCATCTGGTGATAAGTGCGACTTAGGTAGTTGATTTTTGCATAAATTGCCAGTTAACCTTGTTTGTAGTAGGCACTTCAGTGCCTATTATTCCTCTATTCAAAGCACTAAAGTGCTTACTACGAACCATATTAACCGGAGATGATATTACTCGCCCATTATCTCAATAAAATCTAGCAAAATCTTCTGATGAATAGGTCCAAGAGGACGGAATTGCTCCGCTTTCTGTGAATAGCAACTACCGGATCTAATTTGCTCTGGTGTCAACAAACCTATATCCCAACCTTCTGTCAAAACTAGTTGATTTAACTCCACCGTCAAAGGTCCGTGGAAAACATGGCGCATTACTCGCTCGTCTTGATAGCAGCGAAATTTACTCACTTCTGGTAAGATATAGCTAATTTCCTCGAAAACTTCTCGCTTCACACCATCTTCAGGCGTTTCCCCTGGTTCAATATGACCACCAAAAAATGCCCAATAACCAGGATATAGAATACCAGGAATATTATCTCTCAACTGCATGAGGAACTTTCCCGAACGGTATAAAATTGCGATCGCAACTTCAACAGGTTGATTTGTCATTGGTTATTGGTTGTTGGTTGTTGGTTATTGGTTATTGGTTATTGGTTATTGGTTATTGCTTATTGCTTGTTTGTACCGATTCCTCCCGTTGTCCGGATTTATGCTCTAATTGTTCCTCCTGTTGAACGTATGCTTCACCGATTTCTTGTCCGCTGATGGGAATACTTTGAAATTTTACCTCACCTGCGATCGCAACTTCATCACCAACACTAGGAAGAGTTTGGTTGGTAACTACCCAAATTTTACCAGTAGGATCTTGGAGTTGATAAGCCCCCCCAGTTAAAAATGGGGCGATTGTGGTGACTTTCCCTTCCAGGTAAATCTTGGTATCAGTCTGGGGATTCGGTTGGATATCACTAATTTTGGTGACACTCACAGAGCGATCGCTGATTTTAATCGTATTATTGCCAAGCTGGGCTATATTCCCACAGCCCATTAATCCTCCTCCGAAGAGTAAAAAGCTGATCGGTAAAAGGAAAAATGTATGGCTTGATAAAGAAGGGAGGAAGAAGTTGTTTTTTTTAAATAGCATTACCGTGACTGTTCCCGACGCGAAACCCCTTATTATAGCAAAAGTCAAAAGTCAAAATTGAAATCCTTGCTATGAATGTATTTTAGCGTTTTTCAATGCCCTAACCACCTTGGCAACTGCGATAACTATCAGCTCAAGCTGATTTACCAAAGTCACGCCGCCATATCCTAATTGTATGAGGGAAGACTCCAACTAAGAGCGCCAAAGCTTCATCAGGTATTTGAGCAACCGTCTCCCTATTAAAAAAACCCTCAAATTGTTCTAAGATCCTCCGAGCGCGTTGCAAAGGATCGTGATTCTCTGTAATCTCTTTAATCAGTCGAATCCACTGTCGCCGAATCAAGTAAGCCCGTTGTCGCTCATCGGCTGATTCGGGAGGAATTAATGACAGATTTCCCACTGGCAGCACTTCCTGACAATCGAGATCGAACTGTCCTCCTACTGCTGCACCAGGTCCGGCAAATTCGGCGTGATAGCGCTTGAAAATAATTAAACCACCCCGACGTCGTGGATTAACTAGCAATAGCTCATTATTGGGAATTAATTCGTTAATTAGCATCGGCTCGTGAGACCTATTATTGAACCAAAATTCTCCAAAAATCAGAGGTAAATTACTCTTTTGCTGCCGCTGCCTCAATCATTTGCACGACTTCAGGATAACCATTGAATTCTGCAATCATCAAGGCGGAGTAACCACCCTTATTTTTTACATTAACATCTACACCAGCATCTAACAAAATTTGTACCGCTTTGGTATAACCTCGATGAGATGCCCACATTAGGGCAGTAGCACCAGCATTATCTATCAGGTTCCCGTCAGCACCAGCATCTAATAGGTATTCCATTAGCTCAGTGTCCCCTCTATCTGCTACCTTCATTAAGATAGTTTTTCCATCAGTGCCTCGTATATTCGCATCTGCGCCAGCTTTTAGCAAGACCTTAACGGTTTCTAGGCTACCTCCAGATAGTGCTAAGGTTAAAGGCGTTTCTCCCTGGTTTATCGCATTGCAGGATGCTCCTTTTTCTAGCAAATCCCTGACAATTTCAGTGTAACCGTGTAAGGCGGCTAGCATAAGAGGTGTGTCACCCATTTTATTCCTAGCGTCAAGATCGCCTCCCCGCTGGAGTAAAATAGCTACTATCTCCCCATGACCTTCGACGGCCGCAAGATGTAACGCCATCTCATTATTCTCGTCTGTGGCATTGATATCAGCACCAGCATCTAGTAGAGCTTTGACAACGCCAAGATAACCCCCTGCGGCTCCTGCCATCAGAGCTGTTCCCCCAGTGGAGTTGGGAAGATTTGGACTAGCACCAGCAGCTAGTAATGCTTGGACAACCTCTGTATGACCTTGGTCTCCTGCTAAGGTGAGAGCTGTTTCACCCTCATTATCTTGGCTGTTAACATCAACTCCAGCCCTTAATAATAACTGAACCATGGCTAGATTTCCTAGTTCAGCCGCTTGGATTAGGGGACTTCTTCCATCGGAGTTCGAGTTTGAAGCACTTACTCCTTGCCCTAATAATAGTTCTACCATCTGGCTGTCACCTGCGATAACAGCTAAGGTTAATGCTTCTTCCTTACTATCTGCACCAGCCTCTAGCAAAACTTGGACAAGATCAAGATTACCTGTCTCGGCAGCTAGCTTCAAGGCAGTATCTTCATCCTTGTCTTTGATATTTACCTGGGCACCCGCACCTAGCAAAATTTCTACTACCTTAAGATGACCTTTATGGGCTGCCACCATTAGTGCTGTACTACCATCATCATTTTGGGCATTGACATTAGCACCTGCAGCAATCAAGGTTTGCAAAACATCAACTTTCTTGCCTGCTGCTGCCAACATTAAAGCTGTCAGACGATATAGTTTTCTCGTTTGGTTGACATTTGCACCTGTTTGTAGTATAAACCGTACAATTTCAGTATAGCCCTGTTGAGCAGCAAACATCAGCGCCGTTGTGCCATCTCGATCTGTAGCATCGATATTAGCCCCCTCTGCTAGCAAGGCTTGGACTTGAGTCAAGTTGCCACTTTGAGCGGCTTTGAGTAGTAATAAGTCTGTTTTTGAGGTCATTGAGAGTGTCTCGATCGAGTGCTAAATTCAGATACTATCCTCATGGAAATGGTATAACGCGATCGCACCTTCCGCCGAAGGTTATGTTATGTTAAGTTTTGTCAATATACTTAAATCGCTCAGAAAAGACTATGAACCTAGAATCCATTAAAGTCTATGCTCAATTTATTCACCCCTTGGTAATGTGGGGACTCCTGGCACTCACTATTTATGCCCTCTATCTGGGTATCAAAATCCAAAAGACTAGAACAGCTCAAGGGGATGAAAAGAAAGAGCTGATCAAGGGTCAGTATAACGTTAAGCACCATCAAGTTGGTTCTGCACTGTTGTCCTTTATGGTAATCGCTGCGATTGGGGCAATGGGTGTGAGTTACATTAACAATGGCAAACTATTTGTTGATGCCCACTTAATCGTTGGCTTGGGCATGACTGGCTTAATCGCTACTTCTGCTTCCCTGACACCCTTTATGCAGAAAGGTAAGACATGGGCACGTTACACTCACATTGCCCTGAATGTCACTCTTTTGGGACTATTTGGCTGGCAGGCAATTACAGGGATACAAATCATCCAGAATATTCTTGGAAAGCTTAACACCACTGCATCCTGAAGAGTTCTCAGTTTTGAGTTTTGAATTCTCAGTTTTGAATTACAGCAATTTTCAGGTATGTGAGGTATATAGAAACCCGGTTTCTCAAAGAAACCGGGTTTCTGGGGTGTACTTCATAAACCTGCAATCTGCTGTATCAGATTTGAATTAAAACTCAAAACTCAAAACTCCCCCCCACTTCCGAGTTAGGCAATAATCCGCTCTAAAGCGGGCACATCAGGGATAATCATCAAATCGTGATCTCGCGCAATCAACCCCTTTTTCTCTAATTTAGTTAGCACTCGCGTGACTGTCTCTCGCGCTAGCCCACTCAGACTACTTAACTCCCGGTGAGGTAAGTTGGGAATCTCTGTTCCTTGTTGCTTGAGTTTTCCCTGTCCCTCTGCCAAAAACAATAACGTATCAGCAACGCGCGACGTACTATCAGACTCCCGGAGGCGGAGACGACGGTTGACTTGACGTAAGCGCTTTGCCATAAGCTGAGACAGACGGACACCTGCCAGAGGTTCATTATGAATTAAATGGACAAAATCTTGAGCGGGGATGCTACCAATCGTTGTCTCAGTTAGAGTAATCACATCAGTGGAACGAGGTACTTCATCAAGCGCCGCCATTTCGCCAAAGAGTTCCCCTTTTCCGAGAATGTTGAGAGTTACCTCTTTGCCATCAAGATTGTAAGTGCGAATTTTTACCCAGCCTTCCAAAATGAAGTAAACAGAGCCACCCCAGTCATTCTCCAGCAAAATTACTCGATTTGCCGGATGCTTGCGAGTGACAACATGAGCAGTGGCGTGCTGCACTGTCATCTCAGGTAAGCCAGCAAAAAAAGGAGCTGTGCAAATCAAGTCATTAACATTGGAGTTCATGTGGTGTGAGAGCTATCGGTCATCCATGGAGCCAAACCCCATTGTATACGCCTTGGAGAAATATGATGAGTCACCGTGTTAAAAAATTGAGGATGTTTCTAGCATATCGATAGCGACATGGTAGAGCTAGCATCTCGTTATCCTTTGAGAAGAACCGAGTTTGGTCAGTGGAAGTGTTATCTCCCAATTCCTGATGCTTACCCCACTAGGGGTGTCCTCAATCCCTAACCCTGTCACAGATTAAGGCGATCGAATGGGAATGGAAACACAGTCTATCATCTTTCTTCCCTCTTGGAGACTCTCGCTAACCTCAGTACAGGTATAGCGGTGAGAGTAAAAGCATTGCTCATTCTGGAGATTAGCCACCAAAGGAGAATCTGTTGGCACTCAATAAGCTGAAAGCTTATCCCAATCGCTATAACATTAAAGGCAGGCGGTTAATTAACGGATTGCCATCACTCCTTCCTGTACTTATTTTCTTCAAGGTTCAACCGTGACTCAAGAGAAGGATCTTCAATCTCTGATAGCTGATATTGACAGCATACTCCCCAAGCTTCGCTCCCGTCTCCCTTGGTCCGGGGCGGGTGAAGCGGGGAGACAAGTGCTCGAAAGAGTTCGCAGCTATTTAGTTTCTATTGAACAGAATTTGGGGACAACAGCCCAAATACCGACAAACACACCACCCACTCACCCGTCAGTAGTACAACAGATTCGGCAAGCTGTCAATCAAGAAGTACAGAGTCTTCGTGCTGGTGTCACAGGATCGTTGCAGGCAGAATTGGTAGCGCTACGCCAAGAGCGGGATGCGATCGTTCAAGAAATTCGACAGCTAGAAAATACGAGACGGGAATCCCTCGATCGCATTGCCCAAGATGTAATTAGCCGTTCTAGCGAAACCTTAACTCAGCAGCTAGCTCAAATACTAGTAGCTTGGGAAGCACAACAGGGAAGGGAGGAAGCGACTACAGAAGCTACACCCAACAGGGGCGTGACTCTGATTCCACCGCAAGAGCGTCTTGAACAAATGCGACAGACAGAATTGCAGTTCGATCGCATGTTGATTAATCTGGATACAAACCAAAGAGCTATCTTTGATGCCCTACAGCGGAATCTTTATACCTATCAAAATTCCTTATCCCAAGAACTTGACAAAATGCACCGATTAGGGATTCAAGGGGAAGTTCTGTTTACAACCTTGGTGAATCGCCTATCTCAGTTATCTCAACAACAAGGTGCAACCACTCTGGCATCCTCAAGTCAATTGTCTGATGGCACCCAAACAGCCCCCATAGCTACCAATCCCATTCCATCTCAGACACAACCGCCTCTAGATACTCTAGAAGTAACAGGACAAATCGCCAACAAAGATAATCTTGGCGTAGATCCTTTAACCTTAACTCCACAGCCTAATCCCTTGTCCGGGACTGATCGATCGGTTACTCTGAGTCTAGATACAATTTATCAAGATGCCACAGTTACTCCCAATCGGATTAGCGAGATCCCAGATTTAATCCCTGTTATATTAAAACCAACCGCTGACGATCCTGCTCTGGAAAACCTCATTTCCCAAGATTGGGAACCAATCGAAGAAATAGAGACAGATAATTTAGATGAAAGTGAAAAGACAGATACATTCATCCAGCTAGATATAACTCCTCCAGAATCATTGCCTACAGTTGAGAGTAGCAATACAATAAATCCTCCAGAGAATCCATCTGTCGATTTTATGTTCGAGCCGGGGGCGGAAGTTTTTCCAGAAGCAAGCTCTTTATCAGGATGGCAAACAGAAGTTAATGAACTTCAGTTGGGGATTGAACCCTGGGATCGCGACATCAATAATTTATATGATAATCTGTTCAATACAGAGAATTTCAGCGATCCGGCTAATCTCAATGAATATGACTTCGATCTAGCGAATCAGATTGAATTCGACGATCTAGAGACATCGGTTGATGAGACAGATTTTACAACTCCCACAGATGATTTTACACTGAGTAACCCAATCTTCTATGAAGATCGAGATTTTCAATTTGGAGGAGTTACAGATCTCCCAGTACCAATCGAGTCAACACCATTAGTACCATTGGTAGAACCAATGGCAGATGAACATGAGTCGTGGCAAGTTGTATCATTTGACGATTCAGTGTTTGAAACTGCGCCTGAGCTAAGATCTAGTTTAGTTGGAGAGTCTCAATATTCACCAGAAACTGCCAGGGAATCAGAAGATGTAGAAACCGTTAGAGCATTAACAGATTTGTTAGACGAGATGGGTTTAGGTGACGATCGAGGTGAGAGCGTTGCGGGCGCTCTGCTCCATCGCGAAACTCCCCAAACATTTACGACTAGGGAAGAACAATGGTCAATAGAGGAACGCTTTGATAGTCAAGCACCAACCCCTACCATTGATGATACCTATATTGCCGCTTCACCGGATGAAGATTTGCTAGCAATCGATGAATTAACGGGGAATTACGAGCAGGAAATTAGCTTAGAGGAAGATATTTTAGATCAGCTTAGTGAAGATCTTAATAGTTTTGAAGAAGTTCAGACTCAAGATATTACTAATCCTGATGAACAACCATTACTCGATCCCTATTGGGAATCGCCAACAGTTACCCCAACCGAAACAACGGATTTAGCTTCTTTGCCAAACCAGGCATTTTCGACATCGGAGGAGTTATTAGCAGAAGATTGGGAAGAATTTGCCTTCCAGGATTTTTCTGAGGATGATTTTTCGTTTCCTAATTGGGAGAATGGTACTACAACTAGCGACTTAGTGTTTCCAGAAACTGATACCTCAACCAGCCAACTAGCAAACTTAGATCGGGAAGTGAGTGATGCAGAGTTTGTAGAGGATTTTGATATTATCCCGACAACCCCTGAATCATTTGAGTTAGATGCCGATTTCTTTTCCAATGGATTTCTTGACTTTGGTACTGAATATGTGGTAGAGGATGACATCATGCTAGAAGAGCCGCTTCCTCTTATTGAAGATGAAGACGCTTGAAATGGAAATTGTCCCATTGAAAGTGCATTACAAAAGTACACCGAGTCGAGCAACTCCAAGGCGGTAATGGGTAGAACAGACCAGAAGATGACAATTTCCACTATTTTGACGGCGACTCAAGTCGCAGCCGCGTTCCGAACCGTGTCTAAAAGCCAGGGGTTTCCCTCTCGTTTTTCGATGAGAATTAATCAAAAGTCCTGGGCAAGGGGATGGCAGCCCCTTGTTGGTTATGGGCAAGATTCCAAACAACAAACAACAAACAACAAACAACAAACAACCAACAACCAACAACCAACAACAAATGTTTCCACAATCGCTACAGATAGAAAAAGACACTAATAAAGCTGTCTGGTATTTAGGAATTGATTTCGGAACTACTACTATTTCTGCTGCTATACTAAATCGAGCAACGGGCGATCAATACCAGATTTATTGGTGGAATAACTTGGATAAAATGAATCCAGAATTCGCTAGTCGGATTGACTGCGAAGCTATGTTTCGCTTACCAACAGCAACCTATTCTGGACCTGGTACGAGTAAGCTTTTTCTGGAAACACCTGTTGCATCAGTAGTTGTTGGTTCCCTAGCATCTCTATTAGCAAAGGAACCAGGAATATATTTGCAAAACTTTAAACCATATTTAAAAATAGGTATTCCCTACTACAGTCAAGAGAATCATGAGTGGGAACCAACTTTGCAGTTACCGGGACAACAGTTTGTGTCTCTCTACTGGGTAAGATGGGCATTACAGGCGATTTTAGCAACCTTGACACCATACAATACTCAACAGAATGTACCGCTAAAGGTAGGAGCTGTTGGCTTAGAATCGGAAACCTTAGCTGCGGCATTGGGGCAACTGGAGGGTGTGGTGCTAAGTTGTCCGAAGAGTTGGGGAGATACTTATCAGGTTAATTTACGGGAAGCTGTTATCGAAGCCAAGCTGATCCAGGATATTAGCCAGATTTTCTTCTTGGAAGATGCGATCGCATCTATCCTCGCAGCTTTTAGAGATTCTAATAGCGATTCGCCCCTACACTCAAAACTCATTCCTCAAAACTCTACCCCTTGGTGTGGTTGTACCCTGGCGATTAACTGCGGCGCAACTACAACGGAAATGGCATTAGTAGATCTGCCAAATAATTTGGAATACTTAACCAACACCAGTTTTAAGCTTCGGAGTTGGGCTTATGGGGGTAATGCTATCGAGCAAGATATTTTTTGGCAATTGCTTTATCCTCAACTGTCTGAAGAGCAACTAAAAGAGCTTTCCTTGAATCCGGATTTAGAAATACCTTTACCCAATCAACCTGAACTAAAAAAACGGGATCGCGCTGCGAGTGAGTTGCAAAGTTCACCCTTTGGGCAAGCACTTCTCAAAGCTTGTGGATACCTGAAGTTAATTTTACAACGTAAGGCGGAATTTACCTTAGAATTAGGTACTAATCGTTGGCTGGTAAAGCGTCATAATTTTGAATCTCGCGTTATTGTTCCCTTTGTCGAGCAGATAAATCGCGAGTTGAACGCGCTATTAGTTGAAGGGAAAGTATTGGGAACAGAAATCACCAGAGTTATTTGTATTGGCGGTAGCAGTAATTTCCCAACTATGAAAAAATGGCTTGAGCAAAAATTACCCAATGCCACCCTAATTCAAGAGGCAGATTTGCCGAATGGGATAGCAGGAGGATTGGCAAGTTTTGCTCTTTATCCCCAAGTATTAAATCAGGAGCAACAGCAGTACAGTGACTATTTTATCCTGTTAGAAATATTACGAGCTTTTTCCTATAATAGAGGTAATTATTCCAGTCGCGCCTACAGTATTAAGGAAATTCTGGGATTATTAGAGCGTCGGGGTTTGAACACCGCTGCTTGTTACAATCGCCTCCTCTCATTTATAAAAGGTGAGCTACCATCAGGTCTTGTCCCTTCAATAGACTATAGTAACTGGTTATCTGAAGCATCGTGTCAAAATCCTCATTATGCTCAAGTTGCTGCGGCGGGACTTTTTTCTGTTTGTGATGTTAGTGAAGATGGCGATTTATCGGAAACGTCAGTAGCTGTTGAGGGGGAGCAATTTTATCGCCTTAATCTGGAGCAGCACGAGTATTTAATTCAGTATTTGGATGTCCTTTTATCTAATACTCATCACGCTTTTGAGGAACCTTTTTTGTGCCATTTGGGTTGAAAGCGTTGCTGGTGCGTTAACAGAGGGTAACCCATCCTACAGATAGAGTATGAGCGTAAGTTCTGTAATAATTAGGGGAAGAGTTGGGATAGCCGCCTTGGGTATAGGCGAGTTTCTACTAAGAATAAATTATAGTCAAATTCTCGGTAGTTTTGACCTAGACTTTAGTGATGGTGAAATTCGCTATAAAACTAGTAGTATTATTAATCCTAAATCCCTCACTGCTGATACTATAAAAGATTTGGTTTATACCAACTTGATGATGATGGAGCAATATCTACCGGGGATTATGAAAATTGCCGCACATAAGCCCCCCCTTCAATGTAATACGCTAGTACGACTAACAGCGCAATCTACGTCAAAATACGCTGAGTGTGGATTATTTTCCTCTGGGCATAGCAAAAAAGGAAAACAGCACTGGCTTCATACAATCTTCACAAAAGGGGGTAGAAATTTAAAGAGTTGATAAAGTTGGGGGAGATCTACTAGCTTTTTCTCTGGGAAGGTCAATATGATAGGGATATGACTGACTGACATGTTATTGACCTGTAATACAACCGACTCCAAACCGTGATTACCACATCAAGTGCCCTATCTTACTACTCAGTGATTTCCCCGATTGCCCATTACCCAAGGCAGGGAGATCTACTGGCTCAATCAAGCCATCCCTCAACCACCAACAAGCTCAAACGCTTCATTGACATTATCGGCGGCTTGGTTGGGTTGGCTGTGACTGCTATCATCGCGATCCCGATTGCGATCGCAATTCAGTTAGATAATCCAGGTCCAGTATTCTACAGCCAACTTCGCTGTGGTATCGGTGGTAAACCCTTTCGCATCTGGAAATTCCGCTCTATGATTGTGAAAGCAGATCGCATCCAACATCTAGTTACCAATCAGGCACAAGGATATATCTTCAAAAATGACAAAGATCCTCGCGTTACCCGCGTTGGTCGTTTTTTGCGTTGCACTAGCTTGGATGAATTACCCCAATTTTGGAATGTTATTACAGGAGACATGAGTTTGGTAGGTACTCGTCCCCCAACTGTGGATGAGGCGATGAAGTATCAACCTCATCATTGGCAAAGATTGAATATTAAGCCAGGAATAACGGGCGAATGGCAAGCCAATGGAAGATCCAGCGTAACGGATTTTGAAGAAATTGTTCAGATGGATCTGGATTATCAGGAAAAATGGTCTGTTATTTACGATTTACAGCTCATTCTCAAGACGATTGCGGCAGTTATGAATAAGGATGGTGCTTATTAAGATTGGTTATTAGTTGCTGGTTATTTGAAAAACCACAAATAACAAATAACAAATAACAAATAACAAACAACAAACAACAAACAACAAACAACAAATGACGGTTTGGCAAGCTGATTTTTACAAGCGTCCTCTGCGGAATCTAGAGGGAAAAGTCCTGTGGGAGTTATTCATTTGTAATATAATAGGCGAGTTAGTCTATCAAGCATTATCTCCTCAGTCGGATGTCAATGTTGAATGGTTAGTCACTCAGTTACAGGTAGCAACAGCTAAAACCGGATTTCCAGACGCGATTCAAGTCTTTCGTCCCCAGTCACTAACTTTATTCGCTTCAGCAGGACAAAAATTAGGTATTAAAGTAGAAGCAACGCGACGTACTCTAGCCTTGAAGCAAAAATTACAAGAGAGAGCGTTGCAATACCCACAGGAAAATAACTATAGCGGAGAAAATTATCATCCCATTGCTCTTGACAAACCGCCCCCATTACCCTTGTCAGAAAACCTCTGGGGGGATAGGTGGCGATTTGCTGCTATTGGGGCGGGAGATATGGAGGCGGCATTTTGCGATCGCGCTATTCCTATTTTCCAGATGCCAGAGGAATTTTTACCTCTAAATTTAAGTTTGCCATCAACAGTTGCTATACCAGGAGTGGTAATTGATGGCGGGAGAAAATCAATGGTATTAGCCCGTTGGTTAGCAGAAGTGCAACCTGTCGCTTTGAATTATATCCCCGGTGCGCCTGATGGACTAATTTTAGAGGCGGGATTGGTAGATAGATGGGTAGTGGCAACATTTGAAGATCGAGAAGTAGCCGCAGCAGCACGGATATATCAAGAGCGTCAAGAGTGGAGTCAGGGGTTACATTTCTTGTTAGTACAACCGGATGATTCGGGGATGACGTACACGGGATTTTGGTTATTGAAGAGTGGGGATTAAGAGAAGATAATCTGTGGATGATTTAAACTGTATATTGTCAAAAACAGTCATATTTTAGCGATAGTCGCGATATCTTCCAGCAAATCAGATTCATCATAATGACGAGAAATGTTCCGTTGGGCTAAGATTTTTTGAAACTCCCAAACAGATAAATTAGTAAGGCGACGCGCTTGCCCGAAAGTAAAAAGATTTTGCGAGTACAATTGCAAAGCTATTTCCCTCAAAATTTCCTCCTCATTTATACATTATTTTGTAGAAGTAATCCGCAATCCAGTTAGCTTTCTTCGCCGGAAGCCTCACGCCATATTTGTACTCAAATTGGCGTGA
>NZ_JAMZMM010000170.1 GCF_024178385.1 Limnofasciculus baicalensis BBK-W-15
CCGGAAAACTTAATTCCATGGCAATCCTCACAGTTGGTTGATTCATTTCCACTCCAGATTCTTTTTGCGCCCTCGCTGGCACAAAAGATGGGGAGGTGACTGAGATTAATTCTTCTATGGTTTCTACCTGTGCTAATAAACTTATTGGCTGAGGATCGTGGATATCTTGACTGACTAATAACCCAATTAATGGTCGTTCCCTCTGGATTAATTCTAAATTCTCTATGGATATCTCATCGAATTCCAGCCTTAAATCCTGAGTACCAATTCCCGTTACCATGGCTTTATAGGAGTAACCATCCCAGCCATCCCAGTATAACTGTGATACTGCCTGGACTTGTTTCCTTACTGTGCTTCTGACTCCCATTTTTTCGGCAATGGCAGGTTGGAATTCAACGAAGACTCGTTTGAGACTGGTGACAATAAATTTGAGGGATTCCCACGCATTGTCTTCTTCAATACGTGTCTGAGAATACCACTCCTGCACATCAGAATAGATGATTACTGTCAAATCGTCGATTTGGGTACGGGTGATATCGACAAAATCAATAAAAAGTTTGCAGTTAAGTTGACTGGTAGCGATAGCCCGAATTACTCGCCCTGTTAGTAGTGCCCGCGCCCCATAGTCTCCCTCTAATTCTACTTGAATTTCATCGGGGATATTGGGCCATTCCGATAGGAGAATTTGCACGCCTGTTTCACTGATATCGACTGTTTCTCCTGTCCAACTACTACCACCACTATGAATTAGTGCGGTTAGTTTTCGGGGTAAACGGTGTGCTTTCCGTAGTTGGGGTTGTTCAAAAGCAACTAAACAGGCGGCTAACAGAAGGAATAGGTTATATACGCACCATAGTGCATTGATTAAAACTGCTTGGGTATCTTCTGGAGAGAAGAATAGCCAAAAGGGTATTGCTAGTAAAGATGCAGCGGCGATAGCGCTAACAATGACTAGATATCGCACTGAGTCAAAGTCAAAGCTCCGTTTGGTTACTGTTAGTCCTTTGTCGGTTACGTTAAAGGAACCTAGTTTGGGATTGACTAGGGCTAAGAGGGTGACTATTCCTGCCTGAAATGACATCGCAAATTCAAATATTTCATTCCAGAATGAAAAGCGGACATGCTTATAAGGGATGTGGTTACTCTGCATCGATAGGATAATGTGGGGCAGACAGTAGAATAGTGTTTCTAATCCTAAACCTTGGACGGAGTTAATCCCGAATAAGAGAAATAATGGTGGGGCAATAGCGTACATCAAGCGGGGAAACCCGTAGAAGAAGTGGGATGTGGCGCTGAAATAACATAGTCGCTGGGGTAGGGTTAAGTTTAGTTTGGGGTTAATTAGTGGGTTTTCAATTCTCAGAATTTGTGCCATGCCTCTTGCCCAGCGGACTTGTTGTCCGACGTATGCGGAAAATTTCTCTGGGGCTAATCCTGCTACCATGATTTTGTCATAGTAGAAGGATTTATATCCTAGGGAGTGGAGTCGGAAGGCTGTGTGGCAATCTTCTGTGACTGTTTCTGTGGCAATTCCACCAACTTGTAGAGCGTATTCTTTGCGAATTACGGCGGCTGAACCGCAAAAGAAGGCGGCGTTCCAGAAGTCGTTTCCTTTTTGAAGTACTTTATAAAATAGTTCGTTACCTACAGGAATTTTACCTTTTGTGAGGAGATTTCTCTCAAATGGATCTGGATTATAGAACCAGTGGGGTGTTTGGACAAAGGCAAGTTTGGGGTCGAAAAAGAAGCCGACTACGTTTAATAGGAACTTTTTGATGGGCATGTGATCGCAGTCGAGAATTAGGACTAATTCTCCATCTGTGTTCTGAAATGCTGTGTTTATATTCCCGGCTTTTGCGTGGTCGTTATTGTCTCTTACTAGCATTTTTACGCCCAATTCGTCGCACATTGCTTGCAATTCAATGCGACGGGCTTTATATTTTTCGGCTCGCCCATCATCGAGGACATAAACTTGTTTTTTATCGGCGGGATATTCGATGGCTATCGCGCAAAGGGTTGTCTTTCTGACTATTTCTACGTCTTCGTTATAGGTGGGAATATATATGTCTACTTTGGGCCATTGTTCTAGTGGGTATAAGGTAATGTCAACTGGTTCTCTGTCTTTGATTTTGAGGGTTTGAAAGTAGGCGAGGACTAGGGTCAGAATTGCATAGAGTTCGGCAATCAATAATAATATGCTGAAGAACCCATTCAGGAGATCTTCTAAGTTCATTGTGTAGCTGACTCGGTAATATAAGTACCGGGCGGTTGACAGGAGGCTTAGTAGTACTAAAAATAGGTGGAGGTATTCGCTCTTTTTTTTGCTGGGGTTTTGTCCTTCCATTTGCAGAGCTAGTCGTCCGACTCCTATTAGTATGGTGGCGACTATTCCTTGTTGCCAAATGGCGGGACGGTTGACTATTAGTGGTCGTAATAATAGGATGAGGCAGATAATTAGTAATAGTAGCTGATTGTTTCCTAGCCACTGGAATAGGCGGTCGAATGTGTTTGGGATGCCCTCAACTACCCAGTTGGCTATTTTTTCTTTCTGTTTGGTTGTGAGCCATGGTTTTTTTAAGGGGTTGAGTTTCCACTTGGTTTTGGTTGTTGTCATAAGTTATTGGTTGTTGGTTGTTTGTTATTTGTTATTGGTTGTTGGTTGTTGGTTTGGGGGTATTAGTTGTTGCTTGGGGTTTCTTGACCAATAACAAGCAACAAACAACTAACAACAACTATTGTCCAGCTACTCTTTTTAGATAGAGTTGGACGATGCCGTACAGGATTAATGTGGCGGCGATCATCGCTGGTCCTAATAGGAACCAGCTTGTCTGGATCAGTTGGAGGAATTGATTTGGCAGGGGCTTTTTCTCTAGTTCTTCTTTTCGTTCTTGTTGGAGAAATTTCAGGTTATAGGCGTTGGGATTATTGCTATCTGTTTCGGCAACGTTGGCGCTAATTAATACTGTGTCTCCTTGAATTTGGTAGAATAGGGGGTCTTGGTGTAGGAGGTTTTGGACTTGTTCTAATCCTGTTTCTGTTTGTCCGGAAAGGGCGATTAGTACTCGTTCTCTTTCTTTGTTCCAGGGTGAGATTATTTCTTTGATGACACCATCGTTATCCGGGGTGGTTTGAATGTTGCTTTGTTTCAGTTGCCGGGTTGATGTTTCTTTTAGTTGAAATCCTTCTGATGTGAAAATTTCAGGAAAGGGGAAGTTTTTTTGTGTGCCGATTCCGACTAGGTGGTGTTTTTCTTTGATTTCTTGGGGCAGTGTGTCGGCTGTGTAGGCTGCTAGTTGGACTGAGGTGGCTTGGCTGAGTCTTCCTAATCTGGCACTAAATTCCAGAGCGGTCATCATGTCTTCTATTGTGGGGCTTTTGGGTAGTACAATTGCTGTATTTGATAGGTCTTGGGGTGCGCCAAAGGGGAATCCGTATTGCAGTAGTTTGAGGTCCGGTACTTGGACTGAGTTTGTCCGGTTGAGTTTGAAGCTGGTGTCGTTATGGAGGGTGCCCCAGAGTTGTTGATCTGTTACTTTGCTACAGGAACGTCTTTCTCGCGCATCGAGGCGAAAGTCTACTTGTATTTTTGAGGTGGGTTTGATTCTGTCTGGTGGTAGTTCGATTCTGAGGGTTTCTTTATTGCCGCCGTTGATTGATGTTAGTCTTTTGCCAATCAGGGCTACGTCATCTAGTTTTATTTCTACTAATGAGGTTTTGGCATTAATTTGTGGTCCGTAGCTGTAGTTGAGGGTAATGAAATTATTTGGCCCGAATTTGTCGTCTGGTAGGGCACGAAAGTCGAATTCTATAGGTGGTGAGTCGGAACCTCTGACAGTGATATCTTTGAGAGGTTGGTTGTTGCGATCTGTGAGTTCCCCCATTTTGAATTCGGGTTTGAGAGGTAGGTATCGAGGCCATTCTCTGGCTGGGGGGGATGGTACTGTGGTGAGGGTTTTGACTAGGATACTTTGACCTGTCCCGATTTTTTGGTCTTTGGATTGGACTAGAAATTGGATTGCTTTCGCTACGCCTGCGGGGGAGTTGCCTGTGGCGATTAGGATGGGGGTGGTGTTTTCTGTGGTGGTGGTGAGGATGAGTACGCCTACGTCTGGGGCTAGGGGTTTTTGTTTTTCGTCTAAGAGTTGGTTGTCTTTGATGGGTATGGGTAATTTGAGCGATTTTATGGCGCTTTGTTGGGTTGGTGTTCCGATGATGACTAGTCTTTCTGTGGTTTTTACCTCTGTGATGGTTTTAATGAGCCGGGTATTGAGGCGGCGGTAGTCGGCGATTCTACCTAGGGCTATTTGGTAGCGGTTAATGGTGGTTAGCCATTGGGAGTCGATTTTTTCTGGTAGGAGGTAGCTGATTTGGTTGGGATAGAGGCTGAGTTCGTCGAATATGGGGTAGGGATATTGGTTGAAGTTGAGTTCTATGGGCTGGGGGTCGTAGTCAAAGGTGATTTTTGAGTCGGGGAGTATTTCTGTCCAAAGGGATGGGTCGTAGGGGTCTTGGGTGCAGGTGGGGGAGTTGTTTTGCAGGGCGGCGATGGTGACTTGGTTGTAGTTTTGGATTTGGGCAAGGGGTACGTCGAATATGGCTGTCCCGATTTCTCCTTCTTTCCGGTTGAGGGGTATACTACCGAGGCTGGCTCCGTTGAGCATGACGGTGAGGTTACTCCGGGTGGCGTAGAGGGCGGGGGAGTGGCGATATTTGATTAGGGCTTTGACTGTTTTTAGTTTCCATTCTCTGGGTTTGGTAAATCCGAGTCTGGCTTCGTCGTAGATTCCTCGCAGGCTGAAGCGTGTCCCGACTACGGGGCTGCGGTTAAATTCTAAGACGTAGGGGTCACCTTTTTTGGCGGCTTTTACTTGTGAGTCTTTGGGGGTTATGGGTAGGTTTTTTTCTGGGCTTTGTCTTTCTTTTCTTTCGTCTACTGCGCTTTCTCGGTATGTTTCTGTTGATGGGGTTATGGTTGGACTGGGGGGGGTGTCACTTTGCGCTACCCCTAGGCTGGGAGTCAGGCTGGGGATGGTGGCGCTGAGGATTACCAGCCATACTAGGGGGTGATGGCGGCGATGCTTTTTTTCTTGGTGATGATTGGCTGGATTGGTGCGTTGACGTTTCATCAGGGGCTTTTGGGAGTCTGGTTACGAGTTGCTATTTGCTTGTTCGGTGTCTCTTCTTTTCGGTTGCTTGGGTGAAAGAAGACTACTTTTGCTTGATACAACCCTGACACAACCTAATCCGGATTGGCTACCTTTTGGCTGGAGGTTGGGAAAAAATCTGCAACTTGATGCCCCTGCTGTTTTGATATATGAAGTATTATAAAGTATTTTCGCCACCGCCTATGAGGTTTTTATGAGCAATTCCGCCCTTAGCAATGTTTTACTCCCGGCTGTATTTGTCTCTGGTGTGATCTTTTCTGCGTTAACTGTCCCCTTGGCTTTAATCAAATCTGAACCAGTTGTCGTGGAACTCCCGTCATTGGGTAGTATGGATATTCCACCTGTAGAAATTCCTCCTATCTTTGATGGCGATCATAAGGAGGTTGCGATTCCCTATATTGGATTTGCGATTATCATCAGTGTGGGAGGTGGGATGGCTACTGTTGAGGTTTATCGTCGGTGGCAGCAATGGCAGGAATCAGCGATTACAGAAAAAGAACAAGAGTCGTCAAATCAAAAGCCACAGGAGTTGAACTCAGAAACACTATCAGAAGGAATAGAACAACCAGAATATCGACCAGAAGTTTCTGCAATAGATCTTTCTCCTAATGAAGTTTTCAATAGTCCATCTCTCACTATTCCTAATAGTATTCTTGAATCGGTAGATGATACGATTGAAGGGGAGGAACAATGGGTATATCCGGAAGTGACTATTCCTGATACCTCTGTTTCCGCCGAACCCAACTTGCCCTCAGTTGAAGACGATCCCAATCTGGTTCAGTTTGATCCAGATCGTGAGATGGCTGATATCTCCTTTAACGACTTCAATCATAGCGAATCAGACCAACCTCACCAACCCCAAGCTGAAACTGTTACTCACAATCACTCCGCCAAGACTAAAATCCTTACATCCCGATCTGAGTACCAAACCTGTCGGATTGAACTACCCCATTTAAAGCAACGACTATTGACAATTCAAGTCAACGGTGAGTACTACAGCTTTTTGAGAATGGAACCAACTCAGCAGCAGATTCTCGAAGTCTTGGCGAGGTTAGGGGCAAGACTTCCGGAAACTCTGGTTACTAAGACAGAAAAAAGTTATGTCATTTGGGCTAAGGTAAACTATCCAGATCCAGCTCGACTTTGAGCTATTTGTTGCATCTTCACAAAAGACCATGCTATTATTACTCATACTGTTATAACAGCGACAAGCTGGTTCTAACGTATCTGGTCACTTAAATAATGGCACATACCCAGAAGCTAGAAATGCTGGAAAGAGACGATTATCTGAGGTTTCGACTGCCTGAAGCACTCAAGGAAAGATTTAAACTCTATTGTTACCTAAAGGGTATCACTATGTCTGATACTGTCAGGGAGATGATTGAGGAGGTTCTCAAAAATGAGGACTTAGAAAAACTCCTACAGGAAAAACTCTTACAGGAAAAACAGCGAGAAAACAGCCGTGATGAAACCGATGATTGAGTGGTAATTAGTCGGATAAACAGACACTGAAGCGTGTCAAGAAAGATTCAGAAAGTCGCATCAGCTAAGGGTGCGACCTAATTCTGATTGAATTTCTGTGAGGTTGTTTAATCGGAAGTTACCCCTACGGGGGGTACTTCCGTATTCCTTATTTCAGAACCCTAACCTCAATCGTACTAGCATTGAAGTTATAATTATTACCCTCCAACTCAATTGGCGTGCCAATTTTAATTTTGTTATTGCCAAATACCGGACCATCTGTAGTAATAGTAGCTTGACCGCTTAAAGTCATGATCATATCTGCACTAAAAAAATTAGATCGGGGATCGGGTAATTCTTTCACTGAGCCATCAGGTTGGGGTACAGCCAAAGTGCGCGGCAATTGTTTTACAGATTTGATGTTAACCTGACCGTAGGGTTGATTGCGAATGATAATATTAGTTTTCTTCTCTTCTTCAAATTGTTTAATCAACGCCTCTGGATTCCCCACACCTAAGCCTCGCACGATGACATCCACTTCTATGGGTTTTGTCTCATTGATTTGAGCTACTGAGCCTCTAGTACCGGGAAAGATAAAAATGCCTACAAGCACTAACATAATAACTAAAGCAGCACCTGCATCGAGAATGCTGACTTTACCGAATAAACGTCCTTTAGAATCCAAAATAGCCATAAACCATTGTTTGATGTTTTGGGTACAACAGAAAACTTACTTAAAATAATTAAACCGAATTAGAGTAGATTGCCAGTTGATGAAGTATATCAGAGAAACCCAGTTTCTTTGAGAAACCCGGTTTCTCTGTACCTCACATACCTGAAAATTGCTGTAACTCGCTTTAACATTTGCTTTCTCTTCCGTACTGCTGTGAAGGATATCAGGTGATTTTCAGTTGTACTGCATAACCCTCAACCTCTCAGAGATAGAAGTTGATAGCACTGTCCATTATCTATGACAAGTAACTCACATGAAGCGTCTTGTTTCCAGCATTCTCCTCACAGGCTTTCTGTGGAGCGCAGCTAATCCCCTCAATATTCTCCAGCCTCCGGCAGCAACAGCTCAATTTTCAGCACCTGGAGAATTATATTACACATTCTACGGTCAGCAGATTCCCCTCACCTTGCGATCTGATACGATCGCAGTATCCTTCAAAACTCAGGGCGGTACGAGGGGATTCAGTCAACCTCCTTATCTGCGACTCCAACAGGCGTTGCAAGGGGGTGGAGGCAATACCCGTGGGGGGACTCCTCCTGCTCAACCTTTAAATGTAGAAGTAACACCTTTAGGCGATCGCTATGCCCTAGTTAAGCTATTATCTGATACACTCAACGATCCCAATTCTGTAACTAAGCGAATTCAACAGGAACCTTTCGTTGAGAGTACCTTACCTGTCCTCACTCGCACAAGTGAATCTGAGCAATCAGGGACAACTGAACAAACTGTAATTCTACCCAATGAAATTGTCCTGAGTTTAGAGCCAGGAATGACGAATTTGCAACGAAATATTTTGCTAGATCGTCATAATTTAGAAATAGTTCGCTCTCTACGTTTTTCTAACAATCGCTATATTGTCAAATCCAAGTCGGTATCAGGAACCGCTGTTTTAAATGTAGCGAATCAACTTAATGGTTTAGCTGGAATCCAATCAGCAACTCCTAATTTTGTTCAGTCTGTCACCTCTGGCATTAAAGAACAGACAAACCATAATACTGCTCTCTCCCAAACACCGCAAGCAGTGGATAAATTGCGATCGAAATTAAGTAGTTTGCCCAAGCACGGTGAAACTCCCTATCCTACCAATATGTTACCCTTACAATGGCATCTTGATAGCACCTCCAGGCGAGGACAATTGCTACCGCGTACTGATGTTAGGGCGACAGAAGCTTGGAAAAAGAGTAATCGAGGGGATGGTGTAGTAGTTGCTGTGATTGATAGTTTAATTCAGTGGGATCATCCCGATTTAGTTAATACTGTCTACACAGTGGGTGATGTAAAAGATAAGTTACCCGGTGAGGTTCATGGTTGGGACTTTTCTGGAGAAGGTGAAGGAGATCCCGATACTCGCATTAGTGCTGATGAAGTTACAGCACTACAGCCGCAGTTTAAGAAGAGTTTTGAATTATCTAATGCTGATTTACTGAAAGAATACGAATTTCTCGCCTTTGAGTTTTCCGGGGGCAATCCGGATGCTTCGGAAGGAGAAATAGCTACTTTAATCCGGAATTATCTACGGAATGAAATAGCTGCCGAATTTCATGGTACTTGGTGTGCTGGCGTAATTGCCGCCCGCCCAGCAGATGAAACGGGGCTTATTGGTGTTGCTCCTAATGCTAAAATTTTACCTGTTCGCGTGTTTGGTTTGGGGGGTGAAATTACTACTGCATCATTAATTGAAGCTGTAGGTTATGCTGCATCGCGAGGGGCAGATGTGATTAATATGAGTTTGGGTAGTTTGATGCCGGATCGAGAATTAACGGATCAAATATTTGAAGTTTTGGATACTCATCCTAACTTAGTTATTATTGCTTCGGCTGGAAATGAAAGCGTAGATGGAGTGGGTTTCCCGGCGGCAATTCCTGGTGTATTATCAGTTGGGGCGACTAATATTTCAGGGAATCGTACTGTTTATAGTAATTATGGCGGACGATTGGATTTAGTTGCTCCTGGTGGCGATACTGAGCTAAATATGAGTGGGGGAATTCTCACTACTGGTGGCACTTGGGTGGATGGTTTTTGGCAGGGAATTCCTGTGCCAGACTATGCTTGGGGTGTTACTTTAGATCCGAAAGGGAAATATGTACAGGTGGAAGGAACTTCTTTTTCTGCACCTACTGTATCGGGTGTAATGGCGCTAATGAAAGGGGAAGATCCGGATCGTCGCTTAAGTCGCGATCGTTTAGTTAGTATTCTCAAGGAAACTGCTAGTTATGATGGATTAGCTATGACTAAAGCTGATGAGAATCAATATCGCTTACAAGCATCGATTGGTTTTGGCTCCGGGATGGGTTTTCCTTTTATTCGTCCATCGGGTATTTTTCCCCAACCTCGCCCTGTATCCTCTCAGGAATATTTCTTTGGTAGTGGGTTGGTAAATGCTGATGCGGCGGTGAAGAAAGTGAAAGGCGAGTAGTAATATTAGAAGTAAAGTCAAAAGTCTCAAATAAAGAGTTTTTATTTTAGACTTTTGACCAAGGTTATTCCGAGATGCGAGGATCTTCTCGAGGCGGATGCCAACCTACATCTACCCAATACTGACGAGACTCCTGAATAAAACCATCATTGTGAAAGTCATCATTAATGTCAAGACGATTGCAAGTTGCTCTACCTATGGGAGTAGTACCCAAAATTTTCAACCCGTCTCTTATCCAGATAAAATGGTCAATCCACTGCTGCTTTCGGGGATTAAATAAAGGAGTTTCTAGTTGAGTTTCCGGATCGATCCCTGTTGTGAAATTGTACCGACGTTCATTGCAGCGATGACAAGCTAATGCCAAATTATTGAGTTGATCAGATCCACCCAAAGATTGTGGTATTAAATGGTCGATTGTCAATGGAGATGTACTCACAAATTCAGGGGAGTGGCAGTATTCACAGCGGTTTCTCGCTCGTTGTTTGACAAAGATTCGAGTTGACTTAGAGACCATTTCAATTGAGCGGCAAGTTTAGAGTTAATCAAGGTAAAAATTCTGTCTAATTCTTTGATACCTTCAAGTTCAGCAACTTCATTTTCTGTCAGCAATCCAGCTTTACTTTTCTCCAAAAGAGATTCTAGGCGAAAGTGTAGATCGTCTGTAAACTTGAAAAGAATGACTTCATCTCGTTGACGGATCTGGAGTCCAGATCGCATTAAGAACGATGGGCTAATCATTAGTTGAGGAGTTGGCATAGTTTCACCATAACTCTGGGGCGATCTTTTCTATTATAGTCCATTTCAATTCCGATCTTGCACTATGCTCAATTGGGCAGTGAAAATCTCATCTATACAACTTGCACCTGCCGCTGTAGATCTGAAAGCCAATGGTTTCCATTTATTCTGCGCACAATCCGAATTTGGTTTGTATAGTTGCCAATTCCATTCACCAAGGATTGTCTCTCTCTTCCCCCACACTCCACACCAATCACCCGAAATAAGAAGAGTTTATTATAAAATTTACAAATACTGGACTTAGATGATATTATTCAAGCTGAAATTATGTGTTGAATTTTGAATTCCTTATGACACCTATACAAATTGTCGTCATTGTCGCTCTCTCAATCGTATCCATCAAATTTGTTGCCTCTTTCTTTGGTTATGGCAACACTCCTATTTTGAATAGTTTAGTTACTGTGATTCTTGGTGTGTTTGTCACCTTTGAATTATTTAAGTTAGTCGAAGCTCTAATGGTCACAGTTGGTTGAGGGAAGAGTATAATACTAAATGTCAAGTCTTTTTTGGCATAGCGAAGCCAGTAAAGCAAAAAGATAGCCAAGCCCTGCTCCGACAAAATCCGACTTAACATCCCATCACGGTACATTATTCTTAACGCACCTTACTTGGTATTTTGGATTAGGACAGGTTTGAAACACTCTTCAGAGCCAGAGCTACCTGATGGGAATTAGTTAGGAGTGCAAATAGAAGAGTCCAAATCCATTCCGGTGATAGGGAAAACCCTGTCCGAATATAAAACAGAGTCGGGTGGCTTAGTAGGCTAATTGCCGAAGAGTCGCCCGATTCAATGTTAAATAGAAACATTATCAGTCTATATCATAATGTATGTCTACCAAAAACCCAACCCATCTCACCATCCGAGCCGCTCAAGCACTACTCAAACCCTTCAACTGCGTTGATAGCAAAACAGTAACCTCAGAATCAGAAAAAGCCCAAATCCGCCAAGCAGTACTTTTACTTGCCGAACATTCCGATTTCCAAATATTAGGTATTTGTGCTGATACAGCCGAACAAGGTTTAGCCGCCCTCAAAACCTATTCCGCAGCATTAGGATACCAACCAGATCTCAATCTGATCCCAATTGACGAGCCAGTTTACATCAAATTTAATGGTAACACAGGATTGTGTTATCTAGATTCTTACACCGGAAAATATCGGGGAGTCTTAGTATCTTGCCAATCCTCATTTGAGGGGGGAATTAATGAAATGTATGGACATTTACCCATCGATTTATTTGAAAACCCTGAATAATATCAATTTATTTACAGATAACTAGAAACCGGGTTTCTTTAAGAAACCCGGTTTCTAATATGTACTTCATAAACCTGCTATCTGCTCTATCATTATCCTCATCAACGTAAAGCATACTTAAAATCACGCTTACCTTGATAACCTGTAAGATCTGCAAGTTCCTGTAATGTTTTCACGCCAGGATTCAATTTACCATTAATCTCCCAAGTTGGATAAGATTTAATTCCGGCATCGGCACAGATTTTTGTTTGGCTATTATCGTTACCAGGTTCAGCACAATCAAAATGCGTAATTTCCGCGTATGCTTCTTTGCCAAATAGTTCTTTCTGTTCGTGACAGTGAGGACACCAATAAGCAATATATTCCTTCACCCCTACTTTAGTTAAATGACTCGCTAGGGCAATTTCTGCTTCTCCAGAAGTCATCTTAATTTCCCAACCAACTCCCTCTTTTGGCGCACTAGATGGTACAGGAGGGATGATAACTTGACCTGATGCGTTCAATTCTTGTTTAAATCCAGGATTTGATGCCGCAGAATGAACTCCCACCGCACCAATTAAGCCCACCATCATCACTAAAATACCAGTGAAAAAAAGTTGTCCCATATCCTCCCAAGTTCGACCAATTATTGTGATGATAAATAAAGCTGTAGAACAGATAACCGAGAGGAGACAGTAGATACAAAATGCCTTAATTTCAAAAGCCATTAAATAGACTAAATAACCACTGAAAACCAGCATTGCCGTTGAACCAGCAAACAGCAGTAACCAAGTCGATTCCTCTACTGTAGCGCGTAATTTTTTGTTATCAGATGAGTCGATCAATTGGGGTGCGACAGCAAACAAAGCAATGGCAATATAAGCCAACATGCCAAACAAGCTTAAGGGTATACCAAAAACTTTGGCATAGTTACTACTCAGAACTGCTTGACAATTAATCGTACCAGTGGTAGGACAAAAAGCTGCTTCTTTAAAAAACCCAAATTCAACCAGAGTCAGATATAAAGTATCCAGAGTACCTACAAGAGCTATCCCACCAATAAGCTGACGGGACCAGCGATGAATCCAGGGAACTGAACGTCGGCGAATCATAATTAGTTGTTAGTTGTTGGTTGTTAGTTGTTGGTTGTTAGTTGTTGGTTGTTAGTT
>NZ_JAMZMM010000624.1 GCF_024178385.1 Limnofasciculus baicalensis BBK-W-15
GGACCGCGCGGTAGAGTTGAATCTGGCTGCACTCCGCGAACCGCGGATCCTGGCGGAGTTGGGTCTGCAGTTGTCCGCCGACGACCTGCAGCGGGGTTGAGAGCGCGATGATGTACAGGATCCACGCCATCTCTGGATACTGCGGCTGGCGATACGACATGACGACACCAATGCCGACGATGACGAGCGAGCAGGCCGTGGCGAGGGTGGAGTTGATCCAAAACAGTGGCCCCGCGACGTTGTTGTACTCCGCCGCTCCGCGCTGGAGGAGAATGTTGTTGGCGCCGGCATCTTTGAGGATGCTGACGAACCAGCCCATCGCGGCAGCGGTCGCATAGACGCCGTACTCGACGTCGGTCAGCATGATTCCCAGAACCACTTGGGTCACAAGGGCCGCGAGTTTTCCGAGCACATTGCCCAACAAGACCCACGACGCGCCGCGGCCGACAGTGTTGCCCAACGCCTCGACCTTGGGCAATGTCTTGTCCACGGTGCGTGAGACAGCGTCGGCGGATTCGCCTCCCGACGCGTGAGCGCTGTCCGCTGTCGAATCGCCCATCTGGAGTTGGTCCTTTGGCGGCACGAGAAGTGCAGAGTGTACGAAGCCCCAGAGCCATGAAAGTCAGGCATTGCCGCGATTGTCGAATCGCACACGACGTCCCGCTCCCCTACGCTCTCGCACCTATGAGCAGTTCAGTTCCATCCGTGTTTTCGTGGGCCGGGAAGAAGGTTGTCGTCACCGGCGGGGCCGGGTTTCTCGGACGCTTTGTCCTCGAGAAACTGGCGGCCCGCGGCGTCAAGCCCCAGGACATCTTCGTGCCACGCCGGACCCAGTTCGACCTGACCAACCAGACCGACGCCGCCCGCTTGTATCGCACGGCCTTTGGGCAAACGAAGGTTGATGTCGTGATCCACCTTGCGGCCGAAGTCGGCGGCATCGGTGCCAACCGCGCCAATCCCGGCCGGTATTTCTTCGCGAACATGGCGATGGCCTTGCACCTGATCGAGCAAGCCCGCCTTGATGGGCTCATCGAGCGCGATGGACGATTCGTGCAGGTCGGCACGATCTGTGCCTATCCCAAGTTCACGCCGGTGCCGTTCCGCGAAGAGGACCTGTGGAATGGCTATCCGGAAGAGACCAACGCGCCGTATGGCGTGGCGAAGAAGGCCGCGTGGCAGATGCTCGACGCGTACAAACTCCAGTACGCGATGAAGAGCGCGTACGTGCTGCCGGTGAACCTGTACGGCCCGTACGACAACTTCGATCTCAACACCAGCCACGTGATCCCGGCTCTCATTCGCAAGTGCGTCGAGGCACAAGAGCGCGGCGATAAAGAGATCGTCTGCTGGGGCACGGGCACCGCCTCGCGCGAGTTCCTCTACGTCGAAGATGCCGCAGAAGGCATCGTCCGGGCGGCAGAGACCATGTGCGATCCCGAACCCATCAACCTCGGTGCAGGGTTCGAGATCAAGATCAAGGACCTCGTCGAACTCATCGTGAAACTGACCGGCTTCAAGGGCGGCAGCACGTGGGACGCGACCAAGCCCGACGGCCAGCCACGCCGCCAACTCTCGGTGGACAGGGCGGCGAAGATGCTCGACTGGCGCGCGAAGATGGGCTTTGAAGAAGGACTCGCGAAGACGATCGAGTGGTTCAGGAAGAACCACAAGTAGGTCGTTGGCTACGCGTGCGTGCCGAACTTCGTGCCGTGGTACGCCCGTCTTCGGGCGAACCACGCATGGTCGCCGAGAGTCTCCGCGTGCTTCCGCAGAAGACTGCGGTAGCACGGCACGGCGCGGATCGCATCCGAACTCGTCTCACATGCTCCGTCGCCGCGGACCCTCTTCCGTGTCCGCGTCACCCGTGCGCATCGGTTCCTGCGTGCGGGGCGGCCCGGCCGTCGGATACGCAATGCGCCCGTGATACATGCTCGCGAGCGTTCGGCCCACGCTTTCCACGATCGTCGTGCGTTCCTTCAGTGTCAGTTCGCAGGCGTCAAACTCACCACCCATCAGTCGCCTGATAGCGATCCTGCACCCGGTCTTCCCGTGTGGTGCCGGCCGCGGC
>NZ_JAMZMM010000171.1 GCF_024178385.1 Limnofasciculus baicalensis BBK-W-15
TTGTTTGTTGTTTGTTGTTTGTTGTTTGTTGTTTGTTGTTTGTTGTTTGTTGTTTATTGTTTGTTATTTGTTAACTGAACAATTGGATCTAACTGATAATTTGCACCAGTTGAAATAACCCGCCAGTGGTTAAAACCACTGTCTAACAGCTCAAGTCGTCTAAAGACGACTGAATCAGAATTTTAGTCCAGAGCAATGGAATGGTAGCTATTAGCCGTAGAGTTGAGTCTAGGGCGGGTTTTCTGGCTTACTGGCTTCTTACTGGCTTACTGACATGCAAGTTATGAGATCTAAGGAATAATTTGCTCTAGAGCAAATTGTCAACCAATAACCAATAACCAATAACCAATAACCAATAACCAACAACCAATAACTAATTTTACTGTTCCATTGCGGAGCGCCCCTGTTTGCCCAACCTAATTAGGACAAAATAGCTCAAATAAAGAACATAGAATGCCAATCCCACCATGCCGAGAAAACCCAAAAATTCAGGTTTAGAATTGTGATGAAAATATTCTTTGAATAAAGATGGCGGCTCTAACCAAACTTGACAGGAAGTTTCCCGGATTGCTCCTTGGGCAAACCCACATCGCACAAAAGTAAGGCTCCAGAGAGTACCCAGGGTGCAATAAATTGTCATAGCCCAGCGCCAAGCTGTCAGAGCTAGCTTTAATGGGCTAGCAGGGCGATCCTCAATATCTTCATTGACATCAACCCAAAACCACAGGGAAATGGGAATCAGGAATCGCGCAAAAATACCCGATATAAAACCAATTGGCCAAGAAGCAATTAAAATGTAAACGCTAATTGCTAAGAGACTGGCAACGCGCCAGTAGACAATCAGGAGACGCACCATCGCATCTGCTTTTTGAACAAATGCCCAAATTAGCAGGGTTAGGGGAATGAAAACCGCAAACAAAAGGGCTATCCGATAGTCTGTCCAGACTATCGCTCGAAGTACTGTATCTGACATGGTTTGCTGCTAAAACTTTATTATCTTCAATTATGGGGAATGGGGAGGAGAGTTTTTAGTTTTGAATTTTTAGTTTTTAGTTTTTAGTTTTTAGTTTTACCCCTCACCTCAAAGAAAAAGGCAAAGGAAGTTCAATCCACCCTTGCCGTTTTCCCTTCTACCTTTTCCCTAAACGTTGAGTACGATAGAAATTTAGAGTCGTTTAGTCATCGTAGAGTCTGCACTCATCGGCATCGGGGTTAGCGTCGCAATATTTCTCTAGGGAGTTTTTCGTTGGACCTTTTTGCTTTTGATGAGATGCTTCGGCTTGCAATTCTTCTACGGCATCCCAGGCAGCGGCACATTGACCAGATTCTGCACCTTGAAGATCGCAAACGACTTTAGCTTGCTGACGTTCTTGATCGATTTTTTCTTGAATGTTGCTCATAGATTTCCTTTTTGTTGATGATTGCACTGAGGCACACAAATTTTTTTTGTGATTTCTGATCGAGTCCCCCGTAGGAAAAAAAGGGGGTTCAGGCAAAACGGCTAACTTTTAGCCCTTTGAGGCTAATCTGGTTATGCTTACCTAAGTGATGCAGTTACGATAGTGCCACTCGGCGATGGAGTTTGTAGCAATCGGAACATGCCCAAGTGCTGTTACAATTCTACACGATCCCCTGGCTCACTAGACGCAAGGGATTATTCTCTGCCGATCCAGTCATATCGCACAACCTTGTCTAGAAAGGGAGATGATCGCGATTTTTTAAGATTTTGGCTGGGATTTGTGGCTACAGAGAGAAGGGACTTAACAAACTAGCCCCTTTCTGGGTGTACCTCACGCTGGGTGAAATCCGCTGTAAGTAGTGGCGAAACCCTAAACACATATCCATTAGGGAAAAGATTCGGTAAAAATAATGGCAAATCGAATTCAGTGGGCTAACGCCTTATCAACCCGTCCATCTCTGGAAGCGGCGATCGCTGAAGTGGTGGACCGCCTAAAACAATTATTACCGATGCCAGCCGATTTGGGTTTGGTGTTCATCTCCTCTGCCTACACTAGTGAGTATTCCCGACTGATGCCTCTGTTGCAAGAGCGGTTGTCTGTCCCTGTAATCATTGGCTGTGGTGGGGCTGGTATTATTGGCATGAATGCCTGCGGTGAGGCTCAAGAAGTTGAAGGGCAGGCAGCGCTGACTATTAGTTTGGCTCATTTGCCGGATGTTTCGGTTCGTCCTTTTCATATCCCAGGCGATAATATACCAGATCTCGATAGTCCACCAAATGCTTGGGTGGATTTAATTGGTGTTTCTCCTCAAGAAAAACCTGATTTTATTTTGCTAGCCGATCCCTTTTCTTCTAAAGTGAATGACCTAATTCAAGGGTTAGATTTTGCCTATCCGGGGTCGATTAAAGTAGGAGGGTTGGCAAGTGCAAGTACCATGGGCGTTCAGAATGGTTTATTTTATTTCTCTGAAGATGAGGAGTCCGTCGGTAGACTATACCGGGAAGGAACCGTCGGCGTGGCTTTAAGCGGAAATATTGTTATAGAAACTATTGTGGCTCAAGGCTGTCGCCCGATTGGTCCAATCTATCAGGTAGCAAAAGGAGAGCGGAATATTGTGCTGGAATTAGTTGAACCAAATCGGAGTGGGATCGTCACAAATGATGCCCAGTCACGTCCACCTCTGACAGTGCTGCGAGATTTAATTCAAACATTGAGCGAGGGAGATAGACAATTAGCTCAACATTCCTTATTTGTTGGTATAGCTCGGGATGAATTCAAGCAACATCTTGGTGTGAGAGATTTTCTAATTCGCAATTTATTGGGAGTCGATCCTAGGGTAGGCGCGATCGCAATTGGCGATCGAGTTCGTCCAGGACAACGGATTCAGTTCCATTTAAGGGATGCTCGCACTTCTCAGGAAGATTTGGAATTGCTATTGCAACAATATGAAAAAGACTCGCCCGATCTTTCTGAAGTGGCGGGTGCGTTAATGTTTTCCTGTTTGGGAAGAGGTGAAGGACTTTACGGACAAGCTAATTTTGATTCCTATTTGTTCCGTCGCTATTTAAAGGATGTTCAGTTGGCTGGTTTCTTCTGTAATGGGGAAATTGGTCCGGTGGGGAGTAGTACTTTTTTACACGGGTATACGTCTGTTTTTGGGATTTGTCGTCAACGTTAATTAGTTGTTGGTTGTTAGTTATTGGTTATTGGTTATTGGTTGGTAGCGTCTCCTAGAGAAGGCATCGCCTTATTCATTAATCTTAAAAATTGATTGAGATCCTTGCCAACTGCTGTAAACTATTACTGATGAAGAAATTATTATTTATTTGCAGTCAGAATCGATTACGCAGCCCAACAGCCGAAGCTGTGTTTTCTGAGTATGAGGGGCTAGAGGTAGACTCAGCGGGATTGGATAGAGAAGCAGAGATACCCTTGTCCAGTGAGGCGATTCAGTGGGCAGATATCATTTTTGTCATGGAAAAGTCACATAAAAATAAACTTTCAAATAAGTTTAATCTATGGCTTAAAGGTAAACGAGTAGTTTGTTTGGATATTCCGGATGAGTATGAGTATATGGAGCCAGCTTTGGTGGAGTTATTGAAGATAAAAGTCCTGCCTTTGTTAGGAACTTTTTAGAATAGATAATATAAAATTAATTGTATTGTCATTAAAGTCTTTGCAAGAGACTCAAAGTTACCTCTGCTACCAGGGATAATAAAGCAACAGGAATTGCACCAACCAAAATAATGCTATTGTCATAAAGGGCAAAACATAGGATAATAAAGCTACCCAAATATTAATAATGAGTATAAAAGTAATTCTGTTCGATTTTGATGGCACAATCGCTGATACGCTGGATGCCTTGGTCAATATTACCAATCGTTTAGCCGTAGAATTTGGCTTTAAACCATTGAATCCAGAAGAAGTTCCTCTGGTTAAAACATTGACGGCACGGCAACTTATCAAAAAATCTGGCATTTCCATTTTCAAAATACCACCTCTACTTAAAAGAGTCAAATTAGATTTGCGTCAAGAGATTCAAAGGTTAAGTCCGATTATTGGTATGAAAGAAGCTCTTGAACAATTAAAAGATGAGGGAAATATTTTAGGAATAGTGACAACCAATTCTGAGGAGAATGTTCGGTTATTTTTGAACCAACACCAAATGGAAGAATTATTCAGTTATCTTTATTCAGAAACAACAATATTTGGCAAAAACAAAGTACTTAAAAAATTTATGTCTCAATATAATTTGACCTCTGAACAAGTTATTTATGTGGGAGATGAAGCTAGAGATATTGAATCTTCAAAAAAAGCTCACATTAAGGTTATTGCTGTGAGTTGGGGATTTAATTCACCAGAAGCTTTAGCAAAACATAATCCAGATTTTTTGATTCACCATCCTCATGAATTAATTGAAACAATTCGACAGATATAGAGTTTAACCGCATTACAGCGGGAACTGCTGTATAACTCAACCGTTGTTGGATCAGCAGGATCAAACTTTACTGGTCTAGTAAGTATCGTCGGCTGACCAATCGTTATTCCATCGCCAGTCAATGGGGTTGTCTTGTGGCACAAAGCGAATGTCGGTGGATACTCGCATAAGATCAGCACAAGAGTCCAGAGAGGCATGGATAATATAGGGACTATGAACGACTAAATCTCCTGCCTGATAGTGATGCCAAAGCCAACGTCGTCCAAGGTGCGGATATCACGGATGGGATCGAAATCTAGAGACGGCTTTTTCCGTAACCAGTAGGGAGATCCGGTGCTATCGTCAAAATGCCAGTGCATCATCTTTTGCAACCATTCTTCTGGAGAATGTTGCAAAATCGGTAGCCGTCGCTGCATTTCGGCGTACATGGTTTGGGGATTTAATTTTGCGGTGGCAACAGTCCTAGTCACAGTCATCAAAATATTCCTCTATTTTAAAGGTTAATTTATTGATCTAGTCGATAGAATAATCGAGATTGTCGCCTCAAAATATTCTTCTGTTTTAAAGGTTAATTTCTTCACCTAGCTGATAGAAGAATCGAGATTCTCGACTCAATTTAATCACTGCTTCTTGGTCAATATCACCAATTACTGCAAAGGGAAAATCGACCTCCACACCTAGTAGAGGATGGTCTTTAGTACGGTTGAGGTACACCAGTGTGGGAACGGGAATACAGCGATCGCCAACATGAATCAAGGGCGCAAAATTGGTAGGCATGAGGAAATTCTGGTGCGGGATACTGACTTTGAAAGAAGGGTTGGGCGCAACAAGGAATGGTGTAGACTTCACCAGAAAGGGTGACATTGTGATTAGCCCGTAAACGCTGTTTTAGACCTTCACGATCTTGCCCTGTCTCTAGAAGCACAACATATTTGTAGTAATTGCTCTGGACATTAACTGGAATTGGTTGAATTCTGATGCCTGGTATATCTTGGAGGTGGTGGTCATACCACTGTATGCTAGTGCTAGCACATTGGCTTCATCACGAGTTCCTAAAGATTCTGCGTTAAATCCACCCAGCAAGCCATATTCCCATGTCAGTGTCGCTAAACCCTGACGGGCTAATTGTTCGGCAATGTTTGCGTCGGGATATGGCGGTGCTGCTAAACCAGTGACATGCTCCAATTGAGCGTTCTTCCCTGAGTTTACTAAGACCGCAGGTATTGGTTCGCTACTTTCAGGGCGAACTACTACTCCTCGAAAAAAACGCCCCTCCTCTGAGGTAAAGTGATACTCTTCTATGAGCAAAGCTTCTAGGTTGCGAGAGCCAACTAAGCTACTCTTCAACATAGGAGACTTGTCGAGCCAGACTAGCCGTCGCACAGTCCCTCGAAGCTGCTCTTGCCAATTCTGCGCATCAGGTACATTCGTTGCTTCAAAACGCAGGAATGGAGGTTGCTCAAGGAGAGATTTCAGGATATCCAGTTGCATGGATGTTTAAGCGAATATGTATGGAAATTATGGTTTTTGCCAAGATGAGACCGAGTTTCAGTGTTTCACTGAAACTTGGCATCTGATTAACTGATGGGAAATCAGGTATTAGACAAATTCTGCATGAAGGGTTTTGGGTACTTCTACTTGATATTGACTCAGGGCCTCATCCAAGTTGACATCACCTCGTTTGATCAATTCCAACAGCTCATTCTGTGGTCGGTAAAAACATGATTTGCACAGATCAGTACGCATAGGATTCGATTCTTCCCACTGTTCTCTAGGTCCACATTCCAATACGGTTTGGTATCCATTCTCAATTACGTTTCCGATTAGATAACGGCTGTTGAGATGAACTTGCGGACAGGGGTAGAGGTTGCCATCTGCACCGATAGCTGTCACAAATCTGCTGTAATGACATTGTTTGAAGTCACCCTCAACTTTGTCTGTTTGATCCATTGGACCGCGATCGAGTTTAGGAATGGAGACTTCAAAGGTTTCGGTTTCCCAGGTGCTGACTTTGTCCAGGCTGGCTTGGACATCTTCAAAGCCTTCAAAGATGGATTCATGTCCCATGCCTGAATAAAACTCAGGTTCAAAGCGAATATAGTGAGCGCCAGACTCTTTTGCCAACCTTGCCGCTGCTTCGATTTCCCGATAGTTTTCTAGTGTGATCACAAAATTTAGCCCAATACGGAAGTCAGGGGCTACTGCTTTCTCACGCAGATTTCGGATGCTGTCGAGAATTTCGTGTAGGGTACGTTTTTTGAACTTGGTAGTTGTAGCAAACTGCTGATCTGATCCTGCGTTCATCCCCACGCGCACCCAAGTATGGGTATTAATAATCGTCTCAGCAATTGCTGGATCGTGGAGCATTGAGCCGTTGGTAATTAGACCAGTCAATAGTCCGGCGGCATTAGCCTCACGACAGATGTCTGGATAGCCGGGATGAATTGTACATTCACCGCTACCGCAAAAAGTAACTGCCCGCCCATCATTCTGGGCAAATTCCCGCATCAGTTCTATTGCTTGGGCGGTATCGATCATATCTTTATAAGAGAAGCGATCGTAGAACTGTTCTTCATTGGGAGAATGGAAGTTACAAAAAGTGCATCGCATATTGCAAGCACCCATGATCCCAATCCGTAAATGAATCGGACGAAAAGACTCTCCATTGCGAAACTTTCGTAGTAAATCTTCGTGTGCTAAAACCTTTAAGGGAGAATGTGCTGCATCCAGAGTGACAGTTGGCATATCATCAGGATTCTTAGGCAAAGCGCTATCAAATGTTGGTTTAGTTGTTAATTGAGTCATATCTGTAGCGGTGCAAGTTATGAGTTTGATCGAAGTTTTGATTAACCATTAACCCGTCAAACATTCTGGAGAAAAAAGATACTCTTCTTTCAGCCATCCCACAATTTCTAGAGAATATGGGCTGTCAAAAGCTTCATATTTTTTGATCAGAGATTGTCTAATATTTGGAGAAAGTTGCTCAAGTCCACGATCTTGAAATAGAGATATATCTTCGACTAAAGCATCAGCTAGTTCAGGAGAACATAATCGCTCAACAGCTTCCACAAAGGCATCTGAAGGGGAATAATAATTCTGACGCTGATAACTCATGGTTAATGTCATCAGTGGAATTTGTGAGAGATGGGCTTGATTCATGGGATTAACAGCATGACCAGACACCAATTCAGACATTTGATAAGGGCGATTATCAAAAGCTTTTAGATGCAAATATAGACTAAGTTTTGCTCCATCATTAACTGGATAGTTGTCCCAAATAAAAGGCAGACGACCCAGCTTTTCTCCGACTTCTTTTAAGTGAGATTCTGGATAGGATTTTGAACAAACTTGCGAACCAGTCCAGAAAACATTAATTTCTGGATCTAATTTATTTCCTAATGTTTGTAAATAATTAGCTGGTCTTTCCCCAAATAGTTTATCTAAAATTGGATCGTCTGTATAGTATGTAGGGCACATAATAAAGGTTTCCGCATTACTTAAATCGGCAATTCTATGGACAATATCAACTTGAATTTTAGAGATTTCACTAGAATCTCCTCTCATATCATCAAATAAAACTGCTAGTATATCTAGGTTGAGATGATTAAAGTAATGAATCTTCTTTTCTAAATCTTTAATGGCTTGACTGTCATAGTTGAGGTAAATCTCAAATGGGCTAAAACCGATCCCCCATTTAATTCCTGCTTGATGATAAACATGACCAAGATAAATTAATTGTTTTAGATCGTCATCTGACCAATCTTGCCTCCAATTTCTCCGTAGTTTATCATCAGCTTTGGGAGCATAAATATAAAAACCATAGTCGATGTTTTTGAGAAAATGAGCATATTTACAGCGCATTTCCCAGTCCCACGGTTTGCCAAAAAAACCTTCAATAACCCCAGGGTTAAACTTAGTCATTCTCACTCACCATAAATTTGGGTTGGCAAGGGGAAAACTGGAAGCCCCTGTCGTTTACGCATGGGGAGGAAAGTTTGCCCTTTACCTGCATAATTATACTGGTTGTTAACAAAACGGCTACTGTTGATGAACCTTTCAAAGGATTGATTTACCACTTTGATTCTAACTCAGCAGCCGCCCGCGCTACTCCCAGTGCAACGAGTAGCCCACCCTGAGTACTTACATGAATTCGACATCCTGCCCAAAGTTCGGCGATACAATGCTCCTTAGCACTGCTTAATGCGGCTTCAACGTAGCCATGCCAGCGCAAGGTTCCTCCTGCCAAGACCACAATTTCTGGATTAAATAGATGAATGACGGTGGCAATTCCTAGTCCCAGCGCGTGCCCTGCGTCTTTGATTCCTGCCAAAGCCACAGCATCTTCTTCCTCAACTAGAGTGACTAACTGTGGCGCGTCAACTCCTAAACGTTGTAAGATTGCTGACCCACCTGCAAGCTGATCCAAAATTTTAGGCTTACAGGATTGACGGAGTGACGCTACTCATAGTGTGAATCCTCGGTTATTCTTGAGTAATCCACGCTACAGATGGAGGCTTTCCGTAAGTCCTGGCTTATTGATATTGGTGCAAGATCTCACTATAGAGGGAAGTACTCCGCGTAGCGGGGTAACTTCCGTTTAATCTTGAATTGGCAGATTGTTCAAGTAATTATCCAGATTATGGTTATCAGCAATTGTCTCTTTGTGGAAGGTGAAGCCAATGGGTGTGCCGATGTGTTGAAAAAGCAAATTACCAGCAATATTTGATAATACTAACTTTAGTGATAGCTCAACAGTTGAGTCGTTAAGACCTAACTCTGATGGATGGATATCGAATGTTGACAGGGGCAATGTAGTTGCAATATCTTCAGTATTGAAAATCCGCCAAGAGACTATGCCAGAGGTGAGATATTTTTTGGCAAAGTTAATATCCCCAGTGCGAGGACCAGCAAAGGTATAGGATATGGGTTTAAATTTGGTTTGGGATAGAATATCAGGAGCGCACAAATCGGCTATCGCTGCACCCAGACTATGGCCTGTAACGAATATGTTGGTAATAGATGGTATTTGTTTCTGTAGATTATTTAGGGCAGAAATAATCTGTTGAGATAGTTTGCTATAAATATTATTAAAACCCTTGGTTGTTTTCCCCCAACTAGGGAGGTAATCAACTTGTTTAATAGCTGCATCATCAAGCCATTCAAAGGGAGTCCTTGTTCCTCTGAATATTATATACGCATTGTTATCTTTGGTCGCAATAAAACCGAAAGGAAAAACCTCGCCATTGGGTTGCTTAATTTTACATTCTGTCACCATAGTATACCCAGCAGGCTGCCATGACTGCTTATTTACAGCGATACTGCGCTGCTCGAACTGAGTATAGCTATGCTTAATTAAAGCACCAAGCTCAATAGCGCGATCGCGAGCGAACCCTTTGGGATATAACATGAGGTATTCCTTCCTTTTTGACAATTAATTATTTGCTAATCTTTCAAACAGGTTATTAATTATATAACTAGCCCGACACATATATCATGTAGTTTTGTTAACTTTTATTTCTTTCACCAATGAATATGTTACTCCATTTAAGTTTAACTTTCACCGAATTTAATCGGTGGGCAATGGGGGTTTTGTGCCAAGTTTATCGATATCGACAATTGGCTCTCAGCCTCTTAACCACCACCAGAAATAAATAAATAACAAATAACCTAAATGCTTTAAATATTCACTCCCCAATCTCCATTTCCCAATCTCATCAATTCTTGTCGCAATCCAGTAATTTCTACACTATTGCTTCCTGCTTCACCCATCTTGATTAACTCCATCTTTTTCTGAGCTAACTTGGTAGCAACTTTAAATAATGCTCGTCTTTGTTGCTGACTCATACCCAAAGATGCGAAGATATTTTTATCAGAGCTGCACAGGGCTTCGTAGCACTCAAAAGAGATAAACTCTGGTACTTCCTCGCTGAGATAGGTTTGGAGTCGCTGGAGATTTACATATCTTGCGATTAACCATAAGAGGATAGTTAATAGTGCCATTGCTATGTAATTAAACAAAGCTAATAACAATATTAAATTAGATCTTTCTTGAATCATGATTAACGCACCGTTATGAATTATGTTGGCTAACATTGCGGCAATTAATCCACCAGAAATTACGAGAACTTTTCGGACAGGATTATTCGTGTAGCGGGCGAAACCGAAACCAATCCCGACTAACGCCGTCCAAAAACCGTGGATCCCACAAAATACGATACTGCGGGAGAAAAATAATTGTATCCACTCTCCCCAGGTATGAGTTTGGTTTGTTAAATAAAATATATTATCCACATAAGCAAATCCAAACCCTACGGTTGCGCCGTAAACGATACCATCTATCCACCCATCAAATTCGCGACGGCATCTCAGATAAATAATCGCCACCACTATTCCTTTGAGGATTTCTTCAGTGACGGCGAGAGTAATAAGTGGTTTTACCAAGCTACCCGCCAAAGTTACCTCACCCATATTTTGGGTGGCAGGGATGGGTAAAATCTCTTGGAAAATCCGGGCAAAAGTAATAGCGAGTATACTCCCCCAGGCAAAGGCATCAACAAGAGTGGGGAAGTTTTTTTTCTCGAATCGGTCAATATTTCTGACCAACCAAGTGTATAAGTAGGCGGGAATTGCCAATATAATGGCGGTGATGAGAAGTCTCTCCATGAGAATCTTTCTGTGTCAGATCGATAGTTAAGTTGAACTGCTGCTTCTTTGCTAGCTTAACTCATTAACAAGAGGTTAGAGGAGAGTTTTTTCCCCACTCCCCACCCCTCCCAATCCTCAACAGGGTACTAAGGCATCGGTACGAGACAGTACTCCCAAATCCTCTGAATCTAATTCTACAGGCGTACCGCTTTTAATTAACTCAGCAAAATCTTCATTGGGAACCATAAAGCAGAGGGCATATAAACGTCCCCTGCCTGTATTTCTAATTTCATGAATTCCTGTTGGTGGTACTAATAAACTGTCTCCTGCCCGAATTGGTACGATTTTGCCGTCACACATTGCTACTCCTTCTCCCTTGAGGATAAAAAACATTTCTACGGCTATTTGATGTCGATTGGGCGGGGTTTTCCCTCCTTCATCAAAAATTTCGACACAAAAGGTTAAGGAAGCGTCTGCGATCGCGGGATCGAATACAATGGCTAAACGATTGGTATCATGAGGACTGATGCGATAAGCATGGTAGTCTTTGGGTGACTTGATGATGGGAATCATGCAACGAGAGTCCATTGGTTTTTACTCCTAAATTTGGTCGTGGGTTGTTGGTTGAAGAAATAATAACTGTGACAGCTCCTGCAATCTGGATTACCACAAATAACAAATAACTAATAACAGGTAAGACGTTGTTATTAGAAGCAAACCAAAATAATACAAGAAATAAATCCTCTTAAATCCCTTTAATAATTGATTCAGAATTAGTGACAAAGCCAAAGCATTGGTTGACGTTGTAAATAGTCGCTTGGTAGCAATAGTCTGGTGAGGTAGTAGCGGCACAATCTTTGACAAGGATGCAGTCATAACCAAGGAAGTTGGCATCTTGTAATGTTGCCATGACGCACTGATCTATATTGACTCCTGTGAAGAAAAGAGTTGTTTTGCCTAGGTTTCTTAAAATACTATCTAAGGGTGTATCCCAAAAGCCACTCATGCGATATTTATCGATATGGATATCTTCTGACTTTTGCTCTAATTCATCTAATACTCCTGCTGCCCAACTATCTTTTATGAGTACTTTTGCACCATTTTTTGGTAATGGATCTCCTAATCCTATTCCTGCTCCTGTAGGATTATAAACATGCCGCAGTGCGGGACTAATATTGAGTAAATCGGGACGGTTTCCCCAGTTGAGCCAAATAACTGGAACGTTTTGCGATCGCAATTTTTGGAGTAGGGTATTTAAAGGTGTAATTGGGGCGCGATTGGGTGCGATATCTACGCCAATATGTGCTAGCCAACCATCAATATGGCAGAAGTCATTTTGCATGTCGATGACTAGTATTGCTGATTTTGCTAGATCTATCTGTAGTGTTTTAGTTTCGGTTGTCAGGGTTACTGGTTGGGGTGTGAGGGGGGGACGGGTGAGATCTGCAATCGCTTCATTCACTGTCCAAGTATTCGGTGCTACACCTAATGTCCGTAGATGTCGATTCATGTTGATTCTCTCGGAACGCCAATAGTTAAAATTTGGTTCACATCTCACAATACTGATGTCTATTTTATGGTAGCCTAACTTTTCTCATTAATTATGGATGATCTGAGTTTTTTTTTACAAATCTCGATCCGACTAACTTTAAGATTTATTGAAGTAATTTTGACTTTTCTTTTTTTTTTTTATATTTAAAATATTTTAATTTTTTTTTGGTATTCCCCATCGGGTTTTTTATTTTAAACTTTAGGTGGACTGGGGAGATGGGGGTAAACGGTGTGAAAGGGTAGAAAGGTGGACAAGGGGTCTAAGGGTTCAAATGCTGCCCTTTCTACAACTGTGACGTTCCGCTCGACCCCCCTTGTGGT
>NZ_JAMZMM010000625.1 GCF_024178385.1 Limnofasciculus baicalensis BBK-W-15
CTCCAAAAAACCCACTCCCCACTCCCCAACCTTAACAAGAATGCAAGCGAGTCAAGAGCAAAACGATTTGATCAATTGCCTGACGGAGGTTGGCAGACGGCTGATTCCCTTGATTTAGAATAATACTGAAGACTAAGGGCTGGTAATTAGGAGTATCCAAATATCCAGAAAGAGCTGATATACCTGTCATAGTTCCAGTTTTCCCTTGTAGAATACCCTGAGCTGCTGTATCCCGAAAGCGGCGACTTAAAGTACCACTAACACCACTAACAGATAGAGATGCTCTATAAATATCAGCTTCTGGAGTTTCTGCCATTGCCTGAAGGGTTTTCACTAAAGCGGCGGGAGTGACTAGATTCTGGCGAGATAATCCTGCACCATCTGCTTGGATATAGCTTTCTGGATTAACTCCTAATTCAGTAAGGGTGGCTTTTACCTGTTGAATTCCGGCTTCTGCGGTTGATTCGGTTTTGTTAACTTGGGTAACTGAAGCCAGGGTGCGCAATAAGGCTTCTCCATAGAGATTGTTACTATTTTGATTGGTTTCTACCAAGAGTGCCGCCAGGGATGGAGATTCAACAGCGGCTAATTCTGGTTCACCTTGAGGATCTATATTAGATGAGACAGTAGCATTTTCCACTTTAATTCCTTCAGTGGCTAAGATATTCTGAAAATGTGCTAAAAAATACTCGCTTGGGTCTAGAATTGCGACAGCAGTTGTTATCGCTTCTCCATTTACTGGCAATTGACCCCGCAGTTGCAATATCGGTTTTCCTAAAATACCACTAATTTCAATAAAATCTGACGAGTTTGCTTCGGAGGTGACTGTATTATTTTCTATATTCCACTGTGCCCCTGCAATGGCATCTCCCCATGTGACTTGTAGGGGTTGTCCTAAAGATTGAGGCGATAGAGTTAGTGATGCGGCATTTTGATTCAGAATGAGGCTATTTACTGATGTGCCGTAGTCGGTGGAGATATCTCCCCATTCCCAAGTCTGGTTGATTGTGGGTTGGCTAAAGTAACCTTCTTCTACCCTAAGCTCTTGGATGTGACTAATGCCGCGACGTTTTAGCTGTTGTGCTAAGTCTCTCAATTGAGAGTCGCTCAAACTGGGATCGCCTCTGCCTACTAGACGCAATAATTTTATGGTTTTCTCGGTAACTTGATTGGGGATGAGGGGGAGTGGGGGGGATGGGAGCAAATTTATCTCTGTATTACTGCCATAAACAGATGTTCTAATCTGAAAGTTAGCTCCGAGTCGATGTAAAGCGGCGGCAGTGGTGAGCAATTTTATATTGGAGGCTGGGATAAAATAGCGATCGCGATCGTGGCTGTAGAGAATGGCTTGAGTGAATTGGGTTTGGATTAATATCCCCCAACGAGCATAGCGAAATTCCGGACGATTGGTGATGGACTCAATTGCTTGGGGCAAATTGGCAGGGCAAATATCCTGAGATTCTTCTATTGCGATTGGCTGCTTGACTTGAGCCGCCACTGGCTTTTGTCTGACTGCTAACTGCACCTCAAGTAGCAAAAGCAGCAAACCTAGGGGTTTCCCTAAATGAGGTAAGCGATTGAGCATCTTCATGACTTACGCAAAGCATCTATTTGTAGGGTGCGTTAGCCAAGGCTAACGCACCATTCCGACTATATATGGTGTCGCGGCATAAGTCCCGATCTTGTGATTTTCCGTTACCTGTGACGTTCTCTTTATGAAGTTATGATGAAGAATACTCCGATTTTTTTAAAGATTCTGTAAAGATTAAGAATTTGGCGTTCCGATGGGATCAACTTCCTGTGAAGATAGAAGGGAAAAATGTTGGTATCACCCTGGCCTACTAGCTATCCCCAAGTGCCAGGGATTTTTTCCGAGTGTTACTTGTGCAATAGGCGAAAGGCTTCTCCTCATCTAGATAGATTTTATCGCGATCTGCTTTGCAGCAGCACGAGCGATCGCGTAGGGTGCGTTATTAGTTTAATGCATTCTACAATTTAGTCCTGAGCATTAAGATTATCTCTCGATCGTGGTGACGCATTTAATTTGTATATTCCCACAC
>NZ_JAMZMM010000172.1 GCF_024178385.1 Limnofasciculus baicalensis BBK-W-15
ACTCCCCACTCCCTAACTCATTAAGGAAAGAGGTCGCAACAGTGGCATCATATTAATGCAGTGACTTAATCTTTCTTCAGTTAGCCGAGTGTTATGGGGTTTGCAGACCTGTCGATTGCGGATATTGCCGCCGAATATGACCTTCCCGTTGGGGAGGTTTGTCAATTATGCGAGCAATTGGGCATTGCTTACAAAACTCAAGAAACTAACCTTGCCTTGGAGGATGCGAAAGCAGTTATTTCTAAGGTTTTGTCTCAAAGACAAGGGATAGTTACGCCGGAGAGTAGGGAAAATAGCGATTAACCTACCATCTGTCAACCATAATTTGGGGGAATATTACACCCAAACCAATACCTTTTGAGGATAGCATCCCTGGACAAAGAGTCTTTAGACCCCAACAGTTTGGTTGACTGGAATGCCCCTAGAAGTAGAGGATAGGGTAAAGATTGATTCAGTGCCGTGTCGAGCATTAAAAACCCACGAGCCAAATTTTTAAAGGAGAACCAAGAATGAAGCGATTAATCTTGCTTGCTGTAGCGACATTATTCTTTGCCTTTCAACTGGCAGTCCAAAATGTAGCAGCAATTGAACTTGACGAAGCCACCCGTACCGTGAAATTAAACGCAGCCGGGGATACAGTTGTCGTCAGCCTGGAACAAATCAAGGAAGGTAAACGCATATTTAACGATACCTGTGCCCAATGTCACGCTCAGGGAGAGACGAAAACTGATCCCAATGTGGATTTGGGCGGTGAAGCTCTGGCTTTGGCGTTCCCCCCACGGGATAGCATCGAAGCCATTGTGGACTTCTTGAAAAATCCCATGAGTTATGACGGGGAATACGAGATTAGCGAATTCCACCCCAGCATAAAGAGTGCTGATATCTTTACAGAGATGAGAAATTTCTCAGAAGATGACCTCTATGCAGTTTCCGGACATATCTTGATTCAGCCCAAAGTCCAGGGGGATTTATGGGGCGGTGGTAAAGCCGTGCGCTAATTACCTGAAGGTTGAAGGTTGAAGGTTGAAGGTTGGAGGTTGAAGGTTGGAGGCTGAAGGCTGAAGGCTGAAGGCTGAAGGTTGAAGGCTGAAGGTTGAAGAATTAAATAAAAAATAGTTTTAATCTTTCCCCTTAACCCTTAACCCTTCATACTTCATCCTTCATCTGTGAAAACCGCTACCATAGTTTAAAATCACTTTCAATAGTAAATGCTACGTCAATTATTCCGCTCAACTCGCTGTCTGTTGCTGGTTTTATTCATCTACATGAGCCTCTTGACTGTCAGCTCACCTGCTCATGCCGGGATCGACAAATATGTTAGACAATATTTAAGGGTGATAGAGCCAGTCGCCCTGGATCTAGATGGACAGGGACAGACGAAGGAATTCTCACCAGAAGATTTATCTGCTGGCAAAGAACTATTTCAAAATCATTGCTTAAATTGTCATGTTGGAGGAGCGACATTACCCAATCCAACAGAGTCTCTGGCATTGGATAGGTTAGCAGGTGCTACTCCCCCCCGCGATAATATTAACGGGTTAGTCGCTTTCATGAGGGAACCCATGACCTACGATGGCACTATGGAAAGTTTTTTCTGCCGCCGAGTACCGGAAACTTGGATGCCGCAGGAACAAATCGAAAAGTTAGCTGCTTTTGTCCTTAGAGCAGCCCAAAAAGCTCCGGGATGGGGAGCTGAACAGTTCTAACTAATTAAAAGTAACATACGATCGTGTAGAGAAGTTGCTCCCAGTTGGTTTTGTAGGTTTCCAATCAAAAAACCTGCAATGAGTGTTTCAATTTAGAATTAATCTTATGTTGCATAGACCTTTCCCCTCCTTTCCTCTCATCGCTAACCTGATTACAGGTTTAGCGAGAGTCTCCAGGAGGTCCCAAAGATGACAACGGTAACACAAGTCCCTCTATCCTCAGACACCCTCAGTCCAGCAGAATCTACCACAGTAGAGCCTCTGTTTGGCAACTCGCCAGAAACTGAATCTGCCGAAAGTACTGAGATACCCACACATGAAGAGGGTTATGCCTACTCTTGGCGTGGGGTAAATACCGAGTCAGATTCTGATACTGAATCCGCACAGACACCTGCGACAACCCGAAAACCGGGGACATCCCAAGTGAAAGGCTATTGGCAGCCTTTTCTGGTAGCAGGTGTCGGATTAAGTTTAGTATTTTTCTGTAGCACTCTTTATCTACTCAGTCGTCCCTGCGCGATGGGGAAATGTCTGTCAATTCCAGTCGCGCAAAAATTAAATCAAAAGTCCTTAAAAACTCTGGCTAAACCGGAATCGGGCAAAGCTGTGCTAGAAGCCCAAGGAGAGTTAGAAAATGCAATCGCATTACTAGAACCGATTCCGCCTTGGTCTAGCTATTATACCCAAGCTCAAGATCTACTCAAAACCTATCAGGCTCAGTCAGAAACCGTTGATGAGGCAGTTAATGCCCTGAAAATAGCCGCCAGAGCAGGTTATAATAGCCAAAATCCCCCTCATTCAGAGTCAGAGTGGATTGCAATAGCGAGTCTATGGAGAGAAGCGATCGCACAACTAGAAGAAGTACCCAGAAATAGTAAGCTTCATCCCCTAGCGAAACAAAAAATTAAAGCCTATAAAGCTAATTTAGCCCAAACTGAGCGGCGACTCCTCGCAGAGCGACAGGCAAAGGCAACTCTGGTATCAGTCAAACAAGCCGCTCAAATGGCAGCAGTACGTCAAGGTATCGCTCAATCATTATCTGACTGGCAACTTGTCTATGCTACCTGGCAAACTGCAACCCTCCGCATCAAGCAGATTCCCCAAGGTACGACATCATACAACGAGGCTCAACAGTTATTGTCCCTCTATGTACCTCATATAACTCATGCTCGCAATCGCAAAACCGAGGAACAATTTTCCGCCAACGCCTACACTCGAGGAGTGAATCTAGCTCAACTCGCCACCGATTCTCAATCTGATAATCAATGGTCCGTGGCATTAGTTCACTGGCGCAATGCCTTGACTTATGTCAGACAAGTTCCTCGTAACACTTATTACTATCGCAAAGCTCAGGCACTAATTAAACCCTACCAAGGAGCTTTAAATCAAGCCCAAGGACAGTTATTTTTGGCAGTTAAAGTCCAACAAGCTCGCAAAGATTTAACTCAAACCTGTGGAGTAAAAAACCCAATTTGTACCTTTGCGATTACTAATAAAATTATCAAAATTAGGTTGGCTCCCGCTTATGTTAAAACGATGCAAAAAAAGGCATTTGAAGCTCAATCTAAGGGAGATATTAGAACTCATTCTAGTGTTGTGAATCAGATATCGATATTAGAGAAAGCTCTGCAAGCGATTAGCAATAATTCCGGAATCCGGGTGGAAATCTATTCTCCTGAAGGGTTGTTGATTCAGTCACACAATCCGAGAAGATGAGGGGAGTGGGGAATGGGGACAAATTTATCCAATCAAAAATAACTACAAGTTAAAACCCGCTATATCTCATATTTTACAGCTCTTTCTAGGTATGTGAGGTACAGAGAAACCCGGTTTCTTAAAGAAACCGGGTTTCTGGGGTATACTTCATAAACCTGCAATCTGCTGTATGATGATTGGCGACACTAATTAACGAATACCTAAAATTTGTCCAATTGCTTGCATCAAACTCAAATAAAAGTTTCCTTCCATCTCGCGAAATAGCACAAATTCCGTTCCTGGATTACCAAAAAATGGACGCAAAGTCCATGCTAACTGCGTACCAACAAAAGCATAAAGAATTAACCAAAACTGTAAAATACTCATCCGGGTTTCTTGTCCTTCCTCATCGTCTTGGGATAGCATCCGTATTCCTTGATAAAGGAATTTTACACCAATAAAGCCTGTGATGCTAAAAACAGCCACATTTAACAAGACAAAAAACTGATAGTTATTAGTAGATATGAGGAAAAACAGAGATATTGGGGCAAAACTGAAGAGTAACACGCTAATTACCGAAACCGCCGTTATCAGCATCGCAAAATACTGCCCAAAACTTTTGCGCGAGCCAAATAATACGTTAAAAAAGTATAATGTGGGGAAACAAATAATTAGAGTAATTAGGTAAAGCCCTGGTAGCTTTATCCCTGAAGATAATGCCTGCTGCCAACTATGAAAGGAGCCAATAATCCCACCATAAGTAGCAAAAAAGATCGAACTACAGATGAGAAGCGCTGTAACCTTACTGTCTAATTTGATACCTTGGCGAATCTCGTCAAGGAATAAACTGCGATCGCGCAGTAGTTCGATTACAGTGGTAAAGTATCTCGTAGCCTGAGATTGACGTTGAACCATGTTTTTATCCTCGCTGGATTTATTAGTCTGCGCAGGCAGACTATGTTTGTGTAGCTGCGATTTCCAATCGCCAAGGCTTTGTTAATGCCTAAAATCGATTAATGAAAACCTAAAATTTCCCCAACAGCTTTAACAATATCAAGGTAAAAATTGCCCTGCATCTCCCGAAATAGCTCAAATTTACTACCGGGATTGCCAAAGAAGGGGCGCAAAGTCCATGCTAACTGCGTACCAACAAAGGCGTAAAGAATTAGCCAAAACCGCAAAATATTCATCCGAGTATCCAATCCATCTGTATCCTCTACCGACAAAAGCCGCATTCCTTCATAAAGAAACTTGATCCCAATAAAGCCTGTGATGGAAAAAATGGCAACATTCAAAACCTTATAAAACTGATAGTTATTGGTGGAAATCAGGAAAAATAGAGTAATTGGCGCAAAGCTGAATAGTAAGACACTAATTACTGACACCGCTGTCAGAAGCATAGCAAAATGCTGTCCAAAGCTTTTGCGCGAGCCAAATAATATGTTAAAGAAGTATAAGGTGGGGAAACAAATGATGAGGGTGATTAAGTAAAGGGCTGGTAGCTTAATTCCTGAAGATAATGCTTGCTCCCAACTATTGAAGGAGCCAATAATCCCACCATAAGTAGCAAAAAAGATTGAACTACAGATGAGAAGTGCTGTAATCTTACTGTCTAATTTGATACCTTGGCGGATTTCTGCAAGGAATAAGGAGCGATCGCGTAGTAGTTCGATTACAGTGCCAAAATATCTCGTAGCCTGCGATTGACGTTGAACCATGTTTCTATCCCCTAGAAGCTATCACTGTTGTAGCAAAAATCAATCCTTAACTGTCTAGGAGGATATTCCTCTGGCGATTTGTACCTTATGCAGTTATGGGCTAGGGGCTAGGGAGGAGGAGACAAGGGAGACAAGGGAGACAAGGGAGACAAGGGAGACAAGGGAGACAAGGGGGACAAGGAATAAATTGTTTTAACTCCTCCTCTTTCCCCATTACCAATTACCCACTCCCCATTTCTACCGAGGATAAAGCCTCATCAACTTCCGCACTTCTTCCGCATGATAGGAGCTACGAGTCAGGGGAGAAGAAACTACCTGCAAAAATCCTAAAGATTCACCGAATTCTCGCCAACTATCAAACTGTTGTGGTGTGATGAAATCAGCAACACCCAAATGCTTTTGACTCGGTTGTAAATATTGTCCAATCGTCAGGATATCGCAACTTACTCCCCGTAAATCCGCCATTACTTCCCGGATTTCGCTGTCAGTTTCTCCCAATCCCGCCATAATGCCAGATTTAGTATAAATCGAAGGCGCTAAATCCTGGGTACGTTGCAGGAGTTCGAGCGATCGCAGATAATCTCCTTGAGGGCGTACTCGCCGATAGAGTCGGGGTATAGTTTCGGTATTGTGGTTAAGTACTTCAGGTTTACTTTGGATAATAATTTCTAGGGCATCCCAATTACCACACAAATCGGGAATCAAAACTTCAATAGTCGTATGGGGGGAGACAGCCCGAATCCCTTCAATACAGCGCACAAACTGAGAAGCACCACCATCAGGCAAATCATCCCGATTCACCGAAGTAATCACCACATGGTTTAATTTCAGCCGCCGCACCGCTTCCGCTAGGCGTGTCGGTTCAGTATAATCGAGAGGTTGAGGCTTTTTCTCAAAATCAATATCACAATAGGGACAAGCGCGGGTGCAAGCAGGCCCCATAATTAAAAAGGTAGCTGTACCAGCATTAAAGCATTCTCCGATATTGGGACAAGAGGCTTCCTCACATACGGTATTGAGAGCTAAATCCCGCAATATTTCTTTAACGTTGCCAACGCGCTCCCACTGGGGGGCTTTGACTCGCAACCACTCTGGCTTAACTACCACTACTCGCTCCTGCTACTGTATCTCTGTTTTATGGTAACTTGAATCCCCCACCTGCTTAAAAGTATATATGGCAAGCCATAGCCCGCCTGTGAGAAAATAGAGTTTTTAACTCTAATACCTGCCTCTACTAGAAATCTCCACAAACCAAACCCATGGATACAGCCCCTAAACTAGTCTCCGAAAATCGATGCTTCGGCGGGAAAGTCGGCTTTTACACTCACCAGTCTCAGACATGTAAAGGTAAAATGCGGTTTTCTGTTTACCTTCCCCCCCAAGCATCCGAAAGACGACTCCCTGTTGTCTATTTCCTATCTGGTTTAACCTGTAATGAAGAAAACTTTATGGCAAAATCTGGGGCACAGCAATTTGCTGCTAAATATGGGTTAATGCTAGTAGCACCAGATACTAGCCCTCGCGATACGGGAATTCCAGGTGAGGATGATGAGTGGGATTTGGGTACGGGTGCGGGTTTTTATGTGGATGCTACTGTTCAACCTTGGGCGGCACATTACCAAATGTACAGCTACATTGTTGAGGAATTGTCGTCCATTATTGCCGAATATTTTCCGATTGACATTGAGCGACAAGGGATATTTGGTCATTCTATGGGGGGGCACGGTGCATTAATTTGTGCTTTGAGAAATCCGGATCTATATAAATCAGTTTCCGCCTTTGCTCCTATTACTGCACCAATCCATTCTCCTTGGGGGCAAAAAGCTTTTACTCATTATTTAGGCTCCGATCCAGAAAGCTGGAAACTTTATGATGCTAGTGAATTAGTATTAAGTATTGGTTATAAACGTCCGATTCTAATTGACCAAGGCACAGACGATCCTTTTCTTGAAAAAGAGCAATTACTACCTCTTATATTTGCCCAAGCTTGCGAAAAGGCTGGCGTAGCTCTGACGTTGCGATTGCAACCAGAATATAATCACAGTTACTATTTTATTGCTTCTTTTATTGAAGACCACATTCGTTATCATTGGGAGGCATTGAGGAATTAGAAGGTAATTTATTGGGTAGGGTGCGTTGTCGCCTTGGCGCAACGCACCACTTCTGTTAAACATGTCAAATATAGCAACCGCCACAGCGGTTAGGACATTCTCAGAAGCGTAAATTTTAACAAGGGGCTGAGATCCCCTTGTCCTAAGCGCCTTGGCGAGTGCTATATCTGATGGAAGCTGTATATCACGACTATCATCTGACTCAGGTCCGTTGTAGCGCAACGCACCCTACGCTACTCAGGTGCGCTGCGCTACAACACACCATACATATAGAGATTTTGCGTAAGCTCTGTTTTGATTAACCGCCACTACTTAAAGCAGCTAAAACCGTATCGTGAATTGCACCACTACTGACAATTACGCCCTGATTCTCAACTAGTTTGGCACTGAGAGAAAAATTCAGTGGTTTGCCGTACATATCTGTAACGCGCCCGCCTGCTTCTTCAACTACAATTGTTCCTGCTGCATGATCCCAAATCTTTTCTCGATAGTCGGGAGTCTTGGGTGAGGGTAAACGGAGGTAAAGTGCGGCACGCCCTGAAGCTACTGCGCCATACTTAGCTTGAGAATCCATCCGCAATGAAGATGCTGTAATTCCGACTGCTTTTGCAATGGCATCTTGTCTTCCATGATCTCCATGTCCTGATTCTACACTCTCGACAAAGCGCATATTTGCTACATCATCTGCCGCTGTGACACGAATGGGTTGGGCTTCCCCACCAGACAGAGGCATCATCGTTGCCCCTTCACCGCGTACTGCTACAAATAATACTCCCTTTTCCCCATCAGGTCGATCTAAATCTACAGGCAGTGCTGGACAAGCTAATACTCCCAGTTTCACTTCACCCAATTCTACCAAAGCCAAAGCCACTGCATATTGATCTTGACGTAGGAACCCTTTTGTGCCATCAATCGGATCTAGTGTCCAATAGCGTTCTCCAATCTCACTATTACCGCGATCGATCCAGTTTAATACGTCATCAGAAGTGACATCACCCACCACAGATTGGACATAGCTAGTGACTTGGGCAAGTTGGTTTGCCATAGTTGGTTGCCGTAATTCGGCGGCATTTTCTTCCCCTATTACCAAGTCATTGGGAAAGGCTGCGGCGATTGCGCGGCAGATAACTGCCTGAGAGCCAAAATCAGCGACGGTTACTGGACTTTTATCGCTTTTTTCAATAGATTCGGGCACTCTTTCGGTGCGAACTTTTTCACACAATTTGGCTGCTGCTAGTGCTGCCTCAATCGCTACCTGCTTTTCTTGTTCGTAAGACATGCTGAATTAGGATCTCCTTGGGTTAATTGCGATTAGACTATCTTTACAGGCGTTTTTCTAATCGATCGGCAACAAATAACAGAATAACATTTATATTTCTCCAATAAAGATGCTCACCCGGCAGGCAGGATGCCTGCTCTACGTGAATTTTGGGAGATGTTTATTGATTTTGTCGCGCCTGTGCTAAGAGTTATGAATTTACAGGGATTGAGCTGGAGTCTATATTAGGCTCAATTTCTGAACTTTCGAGCTATAACCTACTCAATTTTGAGGAATGGTTTGAACAGATTTACCAATTCAGAATTACTGGCAACTAGAGTGGGAAACTTCCGCTGACTGTAATCTTTTCCTACTTCTAGAGGAAAAATTGGTTCTGATTCTAGGGGAACCCAAATACCACCTGCTGCTTGGACAATTACCCAAGCTCCAGCAATATCCCAAATTTTCGGTGTTGCTTCCACACCGCCGAGAACAGCACCTGTCGCTACAGTGATAAAGTTATAACTGGCAACACCTAACATCCGAATTTTACAGGGGAACGGTTGTTGCAAAAATGACACACTTCGAGAGCAAAGGTTAAAAAAGTGATTGCTACTGAGTTCATCTGGGCTACTGTGAATCGGAAATTGATTCATAAATGCACCCAGTGGTAACCCAGTTAAGCCTGATTCTCCATACCAAAAGCCATGAAAGGATTGCCCAATGGGTGGAAAATGGACATAACCAAAGACTGGTGTGCCGTGATAAAGTAATCCTAGGGAAATTCCCCAGATGGGAATTCCCCGCGTGAAGTTGGTAGTGCCATCCAAGGGATCGATTACCCAGCACCATTCCGTATCCGGAAACTCGTGTTGCCCCTCCTCGCTCAAGATACCATGACTGGGAAAATGAGCAGAAATCGCATCCCGAATTGCCTCATCCGCCCAACGATCCGCTTGCGTGACTAAGCTACCATCATCTTTTTGGGATGCTTGTACCTGCCGGAAATCCGGGAGGAGGCGAGTACCGACGTGGTTAGCGGTTTCTCTGGCAAAATCGACAATCTCTGCCCAAAACTTATCCATAAAAGCCTAACTGATGAAGGATTAACCCTAAAAAACTCTAACATAAACTTTCCTCTCTATGGATTGACTATTAAATCTACTAATTCTCTAGATTGAGTATTGACTCGCAGGAGGATAATTTATAAAAATTTATAATTTATCAGCGTAGATGGTACAAAGGAGAAGTGGAAACACTGGATTCCGGTTTACTCCGTTTCCCCGCTACACAACTAATATGTAAAGTTATTCAACTTATCGAAAGGTAAGTATCCTCAATTGTGATAAGTATGAGGAATGATTCAATAGATATCTCCAGAAAAGATTCTTAAAGGCAGGTGATATGCCTGCCCCACATGGATTTTTGGAGATGTCTGATCGAGTCCATAACTCAGAAAAGAAGAAAGCCCCAGAATATGACTAAAATCGTTGCCGATATCATGAGCCGCAACCCCATTGTGGTGAACCCTGAAACCCCAATCAAAGAGGCGATGAAAATACTTGCCGAACGCAGGATTAGTGGGTTACCAGTAGTGGATGAAGCTGGTAAATTAGTGGGTGTGATTTCAGAAACTGACTTGCTTTGGCAAGAAACGGGTGTGGAACCCCCAGTTTATATCGTATTTCTCGATAGTGTTATTTACTTGGAAAACCCTGCCCGTTACGATCAAGAACTCCATAAGGCTTTAGGACAAACTGTTGGTGAGGTAATGACTAGTCACCCCATTAGCGTCAAGCCGGATCAATCATTACGGAAAGCTGCCAAGCTAATGCAGGAAAAGTCAATCCGCCGTCTCATGGTAATTGATGATGAAGGGAAAGTAATTGGTATCCTTACTCCCGCAGATATTATACGGGCAATGGTAGCTGAATTAGAAGAGTAAAATGGCTAATGGCTAATGGCTAATAGCTAATGGCTAACAAAAATTTCTATTGCCTACTCCCCATTCCCCATTCCCTATTCCATCACAAACAACAAACAACAAACAACAAACAACAAACAACAAACAACAAATAACAAATAACAAATGACTATAACTCGTGAATCTGTCCAAGAATTGCTAAAATCTGAGAAATTTAACGATCGCATTACTGGTATCAATCAACTACGTCAACTAGACGCATCAGTGGCATTCGAGCTAATTCAACCTGTACTAACCGATAGTAATGCTCGCGTCAGATATGCCGCAATCAGCCAACTCGATACCATCGGAGATCGGGATTTACCAGCTACATTAGCAATATTACGCGATCGCCTTTTTAATGACTCAGAGCCAGATGTCCAAGCAGCAGCCGCTGATGTCTTAGGCGCATTGAAACTGACAGAAGCCTTTGAGGATTTGCAGCAGCTCTATCACCAAACTCCGGAGTGGCTCGTCCAGTTCAGTATTATTGCTACATTGGGAGAACTTGGGGATTTACGTGCCTTTCCACTTCTAGAGGAAGCACTCACCTCCCCAATTGAACTAGTGCAAACGGCGGCAATTAGTTCTTTCGGAGAATTGGGAGATACCCGTGCCATCCCCATTTTAATTCCTTTTGCCACTAATTCTGACTGGCAAATTCGCTATCGAGTGGTGCAAGCTTTGGCTAGACTGGGAGGAGCAGAAGTGCGAGCTACTTTAGAGGCGTTGGCGAATGATACTGTTGAGCAAGTGGCGAGTGAAGCGAAACAGTCTTTGGCCGCAAGTTGCGACAACCAGTAGGTGTTTTTTCAGATGCTTCAAAATTAATGGCTGTATTCCTTATTCTGCAAGGGTTTGCAGCCATTTAAGTTTTTTTGAGGTTGTCGCAAAGTCTGAAAAGCTTGCTGGTAATAGGTTTGAGTGATTTTTAATCTGTGCCTCCAAAAAGCGATATAACCAGAGATTAGAATCTATAAATATTGTTTGATTATTCATTATTATCTATAGTTAATTTCATCTCTTGTTAGTTTTGCTAAACCTTTAACACTAATGGGATTTTGTGCTAATCGATCCATTAAACTTAACTCTCGCCCTTGTTCATTTTGCAAACTAATCGCGACTTTCACCTCGCTTCCATCAGTTAAATTAGTTTGGTATTCTTCGGGAATTTCAATAATTCCTTGTTTAACTTTGGCAGTAAATTCAACTAAACTAACCATTTAATTCTCTCCATATTATTCAGCTAAATCGATAATTTATTTATCTTTAAAGCCATTTTCTGCTAGATCATTAGCATTAGATTTGGACTTAAACAAATATCAAACCAAAATAAATATCAAACTAGCTTTACAAGCCACAAATATGTCCGTATTATAGTTTATCGAGGCCATTCTCCATAAAAAAAGTTAATATCAAATCAAATAACTTTCAGGAAATCAAAAAAATCTATAAAAACCCTTCCAACTCAATCGCCTCAATCAATTGTAAAGCACGAGGATCGCCCAATTTCAAAAGTGCCGCCTTCGCATCTTCTCGCACTCCCATTTCCTCATCTTCAGCAAAAGCTTCAATCAAGCCATCAACAGCACCAGCATAGATAGCATTAGAAGGCATTTCCCGACATAATTGTCCTAAAGACCAAGCACAATTACTCCGCACTGCTGCCATGGGATCTTGCTTGAGGGCAGTAATCAAGGGCGGAATCGATGCTACCATATCCTGATACTCCAACATCCCCATCTGTGCCAGAGAACTTGCAGCCCACAAACGTACTGCGGAGATATCAGTTTTCAGCGCATCAATTAAAGATGGTAATGCACGACGATCCCGACAATTTCCCAATGCCCAAACCACCCCTTTCCGGACATAACCATTCCAATCCCGGTTAAGCTGGTTAATTAAGGGTTCCACTGCTGCGGGACTTGGATTTCTCCCCAGAGCATAGGCGGTACTCACCCGCATTAAAGGGCAAGCATCAGTCAAAAGGTTAATTAAAAGAGGAATAGCCCGCTCATCCTGAATTTCGCAAAATGCTCTTGTTGCCAGGATTTGCTGCGATTTTTCAGGAGCAGTCAATAGGGCTAGCATTTCGTCTGGATCGGGTTTTTCGACTTCTGAGTCGGAATCAACAGACTCTAAGGCATCCAGAGGGCTTTCTAGCTCTTCCTCTATATCGATTACACTGAGATCGTCATTATACATATCTGTTGACACTCCCCGCTCTAAAGAGACGGGGATTCTTAAGGTTTTCCAACCTTAATATCCTGTTTTCACAGGTTCCCAGGCTCATTACGTTTGCCACAAGG
>NZ_JAMZMM010000173.1:0-10484 GCF_024178385.1 Limnofasciculus baicalensis BBK-W-15
ATTCCCATCAGCAATTTTCACAAATAAGGGAATATCCCCATCACTGGTACAGATTTACAACTTAGGTCATTGCAGGACTTAAATTTAGATGGAACGCCTTTAAAAGATTTGAAAACACTGGCTCAAATGAACTGGTTGGAGTCACTATCCTTAAAACAAGTACAACTAAAAGATATCAGCCTTCTTAGTTCATTAAATTCACTCAAAAATTTAGCAATTAGTAGAAAGCCATTTGCCGGATTGCTACCATTGGGAGAGTTAACCAGTCTTGAGTCACTATCGCTCGACAGAATGCAGATAACGGATTTATCTTCTCTTACCTCATGCAAGTCATTAAAGCAACTATCACTGAACTACACAGCATTAGAGACAGTTGATGATATTGCTAAAATCACCTCACTCCAGCATCTTTCTATAGATACAACAAAAGTGACTAACTTTCAGCCCCTAGCTTTACTCCCATCCTTAGAATATTTATCAATTAGTGATAATCAAATAGAAGACATTACGCCTTTATCTTCCATCACAGGCTTGAAAACGTTGATAGCAGAAAGAGTAAGTTTGGAAGATTGGTTGTCATTACAACAAATGCCAAATTTAGAGAAACTTAGTCTCCAAGACAGTTCAATTTCTGATATTTCGTTTATAGCTTCTTTTTCAAACCTCCAGATTTTAAATTTATCAGGAACAAAAGTGGTTAATGTGTCTCCTTTACAACAGCTAGTTCAACTTAGAGAACTTTATTTATTTAATACAGAAGTCAATGATATTAGGGGGCTGGGTGGCTTAAATCATTTAAAAAAATTAAATCTTGATTCATCGGCAGTTAGGGATTTTAGTCCGCTGTGCCATCTGCCTGCCATTGAGAGTTTATCCCTCTCTTCTTCCTGGATTATTGATCTTTTGTGGTTGCCTAACCTTACACATCTTAAAGAGCTATATCTAGACTATACAGAGGTGGCTAACATTTCCGCTTTAGAAAAATTACCAAATATACAAAAACTTAATTTAAAAAAGACAGATGTCCAAAACTTTAGCAAGCTAGCGGCTTTATCTAATCTCAGATATTTAAACTTGGGTTCTTGTGAAGTAGAGGATCTTTCATGGCTGATAAATTTACATGAAATTCAAGAGCTTGTTTTGAGTAAAACTGGTATACAGGATATTAATATATTGGCTGCTCTCGCGTATTTAAAGGTGCTTGACTTAAGTGAGAGTGAGATTGAATCTATTAATGTGTTAGCGGATAATGCCCATTTAGAGGTACTTGATATAAGTGAAACTAAGGTTAAATCAATTGAAGCATTAAATAATGCACGGCAGCTAAGGATATTGAATTTAAACTTAACCTCGGTTGAGGATTTATCCCCTTTAGGGAATTCTTTACAACTTGAAGAATTGAGGATATGGCGGACTCCAGTTCACGATATTTCAGCGATAACCCACTTGAAGCATCTAAAAAAATTGGATCTAAGAGATTCTTATATAGAAGATTTTTATCCTCTGTTAAATTTGCCAAGACTATGGCAACTATGGCTTAATTATAATCAAGTACAGCCAGATATGTATGAAACTATTAAGCGTCACCATAGAGTATTTTTGACAGAATGAATAACTCAATTGATAGAAAAAACGTTTCGTAAACATCGATCGCAAATATGACCAATTACACTAAAAATTATCACTCAAACAGCAACCTAACCCTACTAGATTCCACCCATTGCCCCCTACCCATCCACTCCCCAACTCTCACCATCATCCAACAAAACGACACCCCAATTGAATGTCGTCTCACCTTCCAAATAACCCCCCAACTCTACCAACAAATCGAAACTCAATCCCTATTCAACCTCAAACCCGAATTACGCGGTTCCCTCGCCAACGGGAACTTCCAACCCCAACCAAACATCGAAATTGAAGCCACTCTCCAACCCGATTTACTCCCCCACTTAACAGAAAATATCACCAACCCAGATGCAGCAATAACCTACCTCCAAAACATCAGCCAATCCGAACCCGAAAACCCCCTACTATCCACCGAAAATTGGTTTGCCTTGCAAGTCAAACAACCACAAGAATCAGGTGAAACCGGATACCGCACATTTTGGTATTACGTTAATCCATCCACACTGACAAAAGAAAATATTTCCAGCGAAGAAATTACCGAAGCCATGGTTAATTTCTTCTCAGATTGGACAGATACCAATTTATCAGATTTGAGCCAAAATACATTCACTCAAACTTTTGATTCTCTCACCCAAGCCTTCCAGGAATTAGCCGATACTACCCTAACTGCTACCACCGATACCCTGACAGAAATTCTTGAAGATATTAGCAACACATTTGAAGAATTAATAGATATTCCCGATGAAGATATCCCCGAAGATATCCCAGCTAACCGCACTATCTTCGAGGCAATGGTTAATTTCTTTACAGAAGACGATTGGGGTTATGCCAAAATTAAAGAACAACCAAGTTTACGTCTAGCCTTCGAGGGTAAAAATGGCAAATGGACTTGCTACGCCAAAGCCAGAGAAAAACAGCGCCAATTCCTATTTTACTCAATTTGTCCCATAACCGCACCAAAAAATAAACGTAAAACTCTAGCAGAATTCATCACCAGAGTTAATTCTGGTATGGTGATTGGTAACTTTGAATTAGACTTTGACTCTGGGGAAATTTGTTACAAAACTAGCCTTGAGATTCACAGTGATTTACTCAGTTTTGCTCTAATCAAATCCTTAGTTTATCCTAATGTGAGGATGATGGATAAATATTTACCCGGAATTCAGTCCATAATTTTCGATAAAATAACACCAGAATCAGCAATTCGACTGATTGAAGAGATTGAAGTATCGCCACCATCCTCTAATTCTGCTCCATCAAATAATTTATCCGATCAAATAACACCAGAATCAGCAATTCAACTAATTGAATCGAGTCAAGTATCGCCACCACCCTCTAATTCTGCTCCCTCAAATAATTTAACAGATGAACTACCAATAGTAATTCCTAAGTCGAAAAAAAAGACCAAATCTAAACCATCTCCGCCCACCGAATCTCAGACTCCATCCGAAAAACGAGTAACTGAATCAGATATATTATCTAGATTAACTCAATCCGACTTATTAAAGTTTGAAAAAATTAGCCAGCTTAAGGGTAAATTTGAAAAACCCATGCCTCAATCCATACTCGAAGGAATAAAAACTGAGTTAATAACTAGATTAGGTGAAGAAGGATCGGAAATATTTACCCTCAGCCATCAAATATTTGCCGCATCTAACTTTGATGCTAGACAAATTAGATTCATTCGGCGTTATTCAGAATTAGAGCATTTAATCCAAGTCCAAATTGAAGAAGTCATAAGCCAAAGTAGTGGAGATGAAGATTTCGAGCCAACTCTTGAAAAGTGGGAGAAAATGAAGCTCTCTACTAAAGATAGATTACAACAAATAGCCAAGTATGATATCTCTCCTCAACAAGAGATAGATATGTTGATGGAAATAACCAGAATTCGAGAGGAGTTGGCTGTGGCGAAAAAGAAATCCTAGTGTAATTAGTTAATAATTCCTATTTCACATATTGATGGTCATAATTTTGGGAAATTAATTATTATAATCAATTATCTCAAGAGCGAGTAAGAGAATTTATGCGTGGTTGCGAGAAGTACAATGCTTCTACAAATTGGGCTAAAACTATGTACGGATTGTAAAAGCTATATCGCTTCTTCCGTACTTAGTATGCGAAAATATTTGTTTAAGTACTCAAAAAGCCAATTATGCCTTAAACTGGCAAAAAAAGCTCTCTTTAACTGAAATAGTCCGCCCCAAGTCTTACCTCACAATGCTTTATGGCATCTTTTGCCATGAAATAGCGCACAGACCGGGGTAAACCTCCTTTCCCAAGCCAGACAATCCCAAATCTCAAAAATAAATTTCAAAATCTATTGACATCCAGAAAAACCTGCGCTACGCTTATTAAGGTGTGAAAAGCAAGCCCCCATCGTCTAGAGGCCTAGGACACCTCCCTTTCACGGAGGTAACAGGGATTCGAATTCCCTTGGGGGTATTGAAAATGGAAGCGGTCAAAACAATTAGCTCTAGATCGCTTATTCGGTTGCAGGTCGTAAATCTATTAGGACTTACGGACTAAGGTTACTAATATTGAAACCTCTCCCGGTTCCGCTGCGGTATTTCTGAAGAGCAGTCGATGTGTTTGTTGGCTATCTTCTGCTCGATGTGTGGATTGGCAATGGAGACCGCCACCATGAAAACTGGGGGGTTATCCGAATGAAAACAGCATCGACTTCAGAAGGAAAAAAATATCTAGCCGACTTACGACCATGCTTCAAGCTTGGGACGCGATCTATCTGACTCTCAAAGACAGAAACGTTCGGCGGAAGCTTATGCAAACAAATGTTTTTCGGCGTTTTATGGCAGTGTTGAAGATCGAAAGACTCTTAAAACTTTTGATGCGTTCTCGCTTGTAGCCCATCGCTATCCCGAAGCCGCTTGTCTGTGGTTGGCGCAGCTTGAAAATATTTCACCAGCCGATATTTTAAATATTTTTAATCGCATTAATCGCTCGCGCATTTCCCCTGAAGCTAGCGGTTTTGCTCGGGCGATTCTTGAAATCAACAAACATCGGTTATTTACTTTGAGGGAAACACTACTTTGAAAACACCAAAAACGCTATTCTTAGCTTGGAAAGACCCCATTAGTCCTAATTGGTTTACGATCGGTCGATTAACATTCGATCGAGGGATCTATCAATTTGTCTATACGCAAGGTGTAAAAGAAGCCGAAGAGAAATGTGCTTTTACACCGTTGCTAATGTGTATTTTGTTCGCTATGAGGGCAATTTTCCTCAACTTCTGCCACCAGGGGTTCCCAAAATTCTTGCAACCACGCCATCAGAACTTTTGGCGGCATATAATCGACGGTGTAGAAGATTAAAATTACGTCTTGAGTAAAAAGGCGATCGCAAATTTTTTGAATAATCTCTTTTGGTTCAACATCTTTTGGTAAACGAAACCAAGATGCTAGCTGTCGCCACAGGTGAGAGATACTTCTACCCGCACCGTTATGACTCACGTCTATTTTAATTGGCGATATCTTTTTCCACTCTGACTTCAACCGGAACAAGCGATTTACCAAAAGTTGCTGTCCGCAGTAAGGTTCACCATGAACCAAGAAAGCAGCAGTTCGGTGTCTGTCTATAACTTTTCTAACTAACCGCGCTTGCTGCTTAAAGTCTATTTGCAGTAGCAAGTCAAAAAGTAAATTAGGCGGTGTTTGATTGGGTAGAAATTCGCCTTGTGTCTGAACTTCTACAATAAGTTCATTAATGCGTACTTGCTTATCTACACCCACGTATTGACGAATTTCGATCAACAAAGCACAAAGCGCGGGTTTGCCAGAAACGATTTCACCGAAATCATGAAGTTTCTTGACCATATCGGTGATGAAAGTATCCACAGGCATATCCCAATCCAAGCTATTCAGCACAGATACATTGATTAGCGCTCTGTTCAAATGGCCTCGACGCTCTTTTTTATCTTCCATTAAGGGTCTGAGAAGAGGCAATAATTTTTGGATGATGTTGCTACTTATTGCCATCGCCTAACAATCATGTATCTGCCAAAGCTTGATAGTCGTATCTGCACTCCCACTGACTAAAGTTTGTCCATCTGGACTGAAAGCAACCGACCTGACCGGGCCGAGATGTTCGAGACTTTCTAGCAACTCCCCAGTCAGAACATTCCAAAGCTTAATTGTATTGTCTTCGCCTCCACTTGCCAGGATTTTTCCATCAGCACTGAAAGCTACAGAATAAACAGTACCCGAATGTTCCGTCAGAATTCGTAGCAGCTTCCCAGTTTCTAAGTCCCACAACTCGATTGGCTGCTGAGAACCCGCACTGGCAAAAGTCTTTCTGTCAGGACTCACCGCTACAGACCAAATCGAACCAACAGAAGAGTCAAACCAAGAAACTAACGAACCAATCCACTCTGAACGAGGAGGTCGTTTGAGGGTACGAACTTCTTCTCGAGTTCCCCAGTTCCAAATCTTGATTGCACCATCTAAACCACCACTGACGAGAAATCTGCCATCGGGACTAAAAGCCAGGGAATTCACGTCCCATCCATGTCCCTTCAACGTCTGTCGGAGTTGTCCGCTTCCCAAGTGCCAAAGTCGAATTTTTGCTTCTGCGTGACCGCTTGCTAGCGTTTGTCCATCGGGACTAAAAGCTAAACTGTTCACGCGCAAATTAATCAACCCGCCACCCAGCGTTTGTCTAAGTCTGGCAGGTTCTACATCCCACAGCTTGATACAGCCATCGCGAAGTTCCAAGTTACTGCTACTGGCAAGTATTTGTCCAACCGGGCTAAAGGCAACAGACAAAACCGCGCTGGAATGTCCTACTAGCGTGGCTAGTAAGTTACCTGTTTCTAAATTCCACAACTTAATGGTTTTGTCGAGACTACCACTGGCAAGAATTTTTCCATCTGGACTAATGGCAACTGAGCTAACTGTATCAGAGTGTTGGGCGAGCGTCCGAATGCACTGCCAAGTTAGGTTTTGATTATATTTATTTTCGGGTTGTTTTAACTCTTCTTGAATCTGTTGATGTAACTCATCAATGCGCGCTTTTACATCATCGCCCACATCTTCACGAATTACTTGTAACAATGCACAAAGTGCAGGTTGACCAGGAGTAGTTTCGCTAAAAGCTACCAGTTCTCTTAGCATATCTGTGATAAAGCGATCCACAGGTTGATTGAAGACCAAGCGATTTAATACAGGTGTACTTATGCCAAGAGATCGCATTAAATATCCTTTACGCTCGCTTTCGCTTTGCATAATAGGTCTAAACAGATGTAATAATTGTTCTATCGTGTTGGTACCGATCGCCATCTACTAACTACTTTGCTAAACGAGCATAAATTTCCGGTGCATTGTTTTTTAGGTCATTTAACAGCGCGATCGCACTCGTACCTGCATTGCGTAAATAACGCCGCTGCGTACTCGGTTCAGTCAAATCCCCACCACTGTGGTGAATTGCTACCACTTTAAATTCATCATCAAACACAGGCGATCCTGACGATCCGGGTAAAGTGCTAGTGGTATATTGCACTACGTTATTATCAGCATAAGCGACAAAGTTATTCTGCATTGATATTTTCTTCAGATGTCCGCCCGGATGCTGAATGATGGCTACACGGTCATTTTGCCGCATTTGCTTGCTTTTGAGGATGAGGGGATTGCCAAAGTTAGGGGCATCTTTCAAAGTGACTACCGTGTAGTCTAATTCACCATTGGTATAAAATGCACCTTCCGGTAATGCCTGAACCGTCTGAATCGGGCATTCTTTGCCGTTGATATCTAGCTGATAATTGAAGGTATATTCAGTCTGTTCGGCTTGCTCCCGATTTGCGATGACGTGATTGTTAGTCATTAATAAGTTGGGTGCGATCGCAAAACCCGTACCCATTCCCTTTGGAGTCCGCAGGTGAACCACCGCTTTTTCTGCCTCAAGTGCCAGGTTCAAAATGTAAATGTGGCGTAAAGTATCTTCCCCAATAATCTTTTCTTGCACATCTGCTAAACTGTCCGTTCCTCGCCAGCGATCGATTAGACGACTAGGACTTGTTGGAGTATCGAGGGGGTATTTCTGAAATAGGTTTAGGATGAAGTCTGAATCTTCATCGCCAGTAAAAGGCTGAATGTAGTTGAGGAAGACTGCCAAAGCTTCTTTACCATAAGCCACCCGTCCAAATTGCGACAACAAGCGTACCACTTCCACGGAAACACCCATCGGCGCACCATCCAAATCTAGCCGTGCTAGGATAACATCTGTTTGGGGTACGCCTTCTAACGCTCCTGCAACTAAGCGTCTGCGATCGCGCACGTTGGCAAAGTCGGATAATTTCTGCACAATTCGGGTCAGTCGATTGAAGTCAGGTTGGTCTAGCTGAACGGACACAGTTACTGTTCCTATGCAAGAGGGCTACTCTATATTTTGCCTTAGAACAAGATTGACAGGATACTGGTTAATACCAACTACGAGTGCATCTCGTCCCATAAAAACTCAGTCCGTATTATTCACGATTTTATTCTGTTATTGCCTAAGAGATTCTTGTAACCTGGAAGGCAACCAAGACTGATATTGAGGATAAACTGGCAAGCGAGGCACAAGCTTCCATCCAGCAGACTGTAAAATTTCCTTTAATTTTGGTAGATGAAGATGAGGATAATCAGGATTAACCTCATCTTTTGGCACAATTCCCCCCAAATCCCTAGCACCCGCCGCTAAACAAGCCAGTAACCATTGAGAGTCTGGGACTAAATTAGGAGGAATTTGCAGAGTAATATCGGATGGGAGCATCTGACGGGCTTTGGCAATTACATCCGGTAACTTATATAGATCGAAACCAGAAGCATCCCAACTCTCTTGACTCCCTGGACTATAAGGTTGAAGGATGACTTCTTGGATATGACCATAATGACAGTGAATTTGTGCGATCGCATCCAACGTCTCCCACCAATCTTCTGGTTTCTCCCCAATCCCCAAAAGTAACCCTGTTGTAAAGGGAATCCTTAATTCTCCTGCCCATGCTAGCTGTTGGAGTCGCACCTCTGGTACTTTACTAGGAGCATGACGGTGAACGGTTTGCCGTAAATTGGGGGTGAGCTGCTCCAGCATTAATCCCATTGATACATTTACTTGCCCGAGCGATCGCATTTCGGCAAAACTGAGGATTCCCACATTGGTATGGGGTAGAAATCCCAAAGATAAAGCCAGTTGACAGAGAGCGTAAATCCGCTCAAACCAAGCCTGACGCAGCGACGACTGAGGATGGACTTCACCGCTGAGGATGAGAATTTCACAGACACCCTGATGCCGAAGCTGTTTTAACCTTCCTTCTGCATCTTCTATAGTTAACCAAGGACTGTCGCCGGGATTAGCCCGAAAATTGCAGTAGGTACAGCGATTAAAGCACTCGTAGGTAGGGACGAGGGTATAAGCAGGGCTGTAGGTAATGGTACGGTAATCTGACATAGACAAAGGTAAAAAAAAAATATTTACAAAATGCTTTACAAAAATAAACAAAGGCGTTAATATAAATTCAGGCGGTCACGAAAGGGCAGCCAAACATCATAAATACATCATTGCTATCATCTGAACCATGACAACTACATTACAACGTCGCGAAAGCGGTAGCGTATGGGATCAGTTCTGTGAGTGGATTACATCCACCAACAACCGTATCTACGTGGGTTGGTTTGGAGTCATCATGATTCCAACTCTCTTAACTGCCACTACCTGCTTCATCATCGCTTTCATCGCTGCTCCTCCTGTGGACATTGATGGTATCCGCGAGCCTGTTGCTGGCTCCTTGCTCTACGGAAACAACATCATCTCTGGTGCAGTTGTTCCTTCTTCTAACGCTATCGGTTTACACTTCTACCCCATTTGGGAAGCAGCTTCACTCGATGAGTGGCTCTACAATGGCGGTCCTTACCAGTTAGTAGTATTCCACTTCCTGTTGGGAATATTCTGCTACATGGGTCGTCAGTGGGAACTTTCCTATCGCTTAGGAATGCGTCCTTGGATCTGCGTCGCTTACAGCGCCCCAGTATCCGCTGCCACCGCTGTCTTCCTCATCTATCCGATTGGACAAGGTAGCTTCTCTGACGGTATGCCTCTGGGTATCTCTGGTACATTCAACTTTATGTTGGTGTTCCAAGCAGAACACAACATTCTGATGCACCCCTTCCACATGTTAGGTGTGGCTGGTGTCTTCGGCGGTTCTCTGTTCTCTGCGATGCACGGTTCTTTGGTTACCTCCAGCTTAGTTCGTGAAACCACTGAAGTGGAATCACAAAACTATGGTTACAAGTTCGGTCAAGAAGAAGAAACCTACAATATCGTTGCAGCTCACGGCTACTTCGGTCGGTTAATCTTCCAATATGCTTCTTTCAACAACAGCCGCGCATTGCACTTCTTCTTGGGTGCATGGCCTGTGGTAGGTATCTGGTTCACCGCTCTCGGCGTTAGCACCATGGCTTTCAACCTGAATGGTTTCAACTTTAACCAATCAGTCTTGGATTCACAAGGTCGCTCCATCAATACCTGGGCTGATATTCTCAACCGCGCTAACTTAGGTTTTGAAGTGATGCACGAACGTAATGCTCACAACTTCCCCTTAGATTTAGCTGCTGTGGAATCTACCCCTGTTGCTCTAACTGCTCCAGTTATCAATGGTTAAGGTTTAGCTCGGTAAAATCTCAAAGATGATTCTGAGTTTCTCATAACTAAATAAATCAATCAAGCGCTCTCCTTTTTGGAGGGCGCTTTTTGTTTTGAGATGGGAATGGGGAATGGGAGCTTATCGCAAAAGTCAAAACTGGCGCTCTAGCCCCTAACCTCTCACCTCTCACCTCTCACCTCTCACCTCTCACCTCTCACCTCTCACCTCT
>NZ_JAMZMM010000173.1:10584-12733 GCF_024178385.1 Limnofasciculus baicalensis BBK-W-15
ACCTCTCACCTCTCACCTCTCACCTCTCACCTCTCACCTCTCACCTCTCACCTCTAGCAAATTTATCTAAATTTTGTTCATAAAAAACATAATTATTTACAATTTTTAATATAAAATAACAAATGGAACAGATAAGGGCAGAAAAAGGTAGTTATGGGATTCCTTAGTAATTTGTTTGGTTTAAAGACTCAGTACGTCGATGAAGAGATAGATGAAGCAAAATTAGCAGGAGAGGATGAAAAGGGGACAGGATTTTTCCTGACTCCAGATGACGCTAAGACATTGGGCAATATTGAGTATATGCGGAGACCTACATCTGTAAAGAAGACGTTTGCTAACAGCGAGGAAGAACAGATTGTAGCAACCTCTGCTTTTGGGCAGAAAATTACAGTTGCCAACGGTAATTTGCCAACTCCACAACCGGAAGTTATATCTGAGGTTAAACCACCTACTCAGAATGAAGAAAACGGTAAGGTTAGTAATCAACGCCGGAGCGCCGACACGAGTATGGATATGTTCCGCAAAATGGCTAGCGAAATCAAAAAGTCATAAGGTTTTTTCCTGTTGCAGTCGAATGAAGTACCCAAGAGAAATCCGCTCAGAAACCCGGTTTCTATATACCGTTGGATGAAGTAGGCAAAAAAAACCACTCAGAAACCGGGTTTCTTGGAGAAACCCGGTTTCTACATACCTCACTCACCCGCAAAGCGCTGTAAAATCTAAAATCTAAAACTATTAATCAAGATTCGTTGATAACGTTACTCCAATCGTCATTTTCCACGGCAGCTTCTAACTTCTGACGGCGTTGGATATCAGTGGAGTGAGTCAATGTTTCCTTTGTCAGGGTTCCATCTGCCATTGCTTTGCGAAGTTTAATCTTTTTCTCTTCATAGGCATTCTTTTCTGCTGTAGACATAGCGGCTTTTGCGGCTGCACCAACTGTCTCTGCCCACATTTCTCTAGATTCACCATTTCCTGGAGGAATTGTATCGAGTTGAGATATCCATTTATCTCGCAATTCTTCCATTTCAGTGCGTTTTGGATACTTGAAGGTTTTCACCCGAACAAAAGCGCAAATTTCTTTGCCATTTTGGGCAATGTGACTGTTAAGAGAAATGAGAACATTCCGGGAATAACCGATGTATTGGGTAGAGCTTTTATCATCTAAAACTGCGTAGACACCAGCTACTTTGGCATTCTGAGAAAGTTCGCACCAAGCATCCAGGGGGGTTATACTATCTCCATTATTTTCTAAATTTGAATCAATTCTGATATTAGCCGCACTATGTTCATCATCAGAACTATATAAGAAGTTATGGAGTCCCTGATGTTCAATGGGTATATTTTGGTCTTCAATCGGTACTTGTTGGTTCGTTTCCACGGGGATATTCATGTTAATTAAATTCCTAAGCGTTATTTTGCATTTCGTTGAGTTTGGCTCGAATGGTTTCAACTCGTTTGCGGTTTACTCCTAAATCTGATTTTCCCAGACGAGAGGCGGAACGAACATGGATGATATTAGCACTTGAATCTAGATAAAATTCTACGTCATCGACGTACCCCATCAGTTTACTCGTGAATTCTGCGTAGAGGTAATTATCGTTTTCTGCGATAATTTTCGTTCTCTCCATATTCTCAATGACAGTTTTCAGGTTAGCCATTACCTGTTGGGGGGAACTTTTGTAAGTTAAAGGCTCAATTTTATGCTGGACATCTTGACTTTGGCTGCTGACACAGTTGGGGGAATTAGGGCAGGGGGCTAGTTTTCCTGAGTTAACGCCAATATTCGTAGGTCTTTTTCCGGCAAACATGTTTTTTTCCGATTAGACACAGAATCCTTCACAAATAAACTATGAAAAGGTTCTGTCTGTACTTTTTTTATACTACAAATTGACCTGTGGAATGTGGGATATTAGTAAAACTTATAATGATAAGTAGGGGAGAGCTTAACAAGGCACTTGTCCCTAGCCCCTGCCCCTCTTAATCTATATGCGGATGGCGAGACTCGAACTCGCAAGGCTTACGCCACACGCCCCTCAAGCGTGCGTGTCTACCGATTCCACCACATCCGCGCAGTTATTTATTATAGCAGTAACTATGAGAAAATTACACATTCCCAATAAATTAGATTGGGGTGGGGAGACAATGG
>NZ_JAMZMM010000626.1 GCF_024178385.1 Limnofasciculus baicalensis BBK-W-15
GCTGATAACATAGAAACTGCGATCGCCTGTTATCAGAATTCACTGGAAATCCGTACCCCAGCAGCATTTCCCGTAAACCATATCGAAACTTCCTTTAACTTAGGCTTGGCTTATCAAGAGGATAAACGATTCCTGGAAGCCGAGAAAATTCTTGCATCTGCGATTAAGACAGTAGAGTCTTTGCGGGAGGAGATTCTTTCCGGGGATGAGACAAAACAGAAACTAGCAGAGGAATATCATGAAAATTATCGGCTAATGGTGGAAATTTCAGTAGCCTTGGGCAAAATACCCCAAGCCCTCACCTACGCCGAAAGGAGTAAAACCCGTAACTTAGTGGAAAATATCCTAATTCGCGATAGCAGTAACTTTTTTCCCGCTCCTGTCGTTACTCAACTAGAGGAATTACGAGATAAAATAGCCAGCGGGCAAAAACTCATCCAAACCAGTAAAAAGGAAAACCCCCAAGAATTAGCCGCTAACCTGCAACAGTGGCGACAACAGCGGAATGAATTACAAGACAGATACTTGCCCATCGGCGGTAGCTTCGACTTACAGGAATTTCAAAAATCCTTAGACAAAAACACCGCTATTCTGGAATGGTATATTACATCCGATAGAATACTGACCTTCATTATTACACCGAATCGACCTCTCCCTAACCCTCTCCTCTTAGGAGAGGGAACCGGAAATTTAGACAATTCAAAACCCCCCTCTCCTTTGAGGGGAGGGGAAGGGGGAGAGGTTTCCCTTTGGCAATCCACACCAGAAGATTTAGACAACTTACAAAACTGGGCAAACGAATATCTATATATATATAGTGAAAACACAGAAGAATGGAAAAATACCCTCACCTCCCGACTCGATGAATTAGCCAAAATCCTACATATCGACGACATCCTGCAACGGGAGGAAGTCAAATCATGTCAGCGACTTATCCTGATTCCCCATAAATATTTACATCACTTTCCGATTCATTCACTTCCTGTAGGAATGGGGGAAGAGAAGGTAAACGATAAATATTTAGGCGATATCTTTCCCCAAGGAGTCAGCTATGCACCGAGTTGTCAACTTCTCCAGCAACTACAACAACGCCAACGCCCCGACTTTAAGCACTTCTTCGCCATCCAAACCCCAACCGAGGATTTATACGAGACAGATTTAGGGATTATTCCCGCCATTAAACGAGAATTTACTACCGCAACTATTCTCAAACACGATAACGCCACAAAAGCCAACCTCTTAAACCATCCCCAACTCAAAACCGCCAATAACCTATTTTTCTTCTGTCACGGCTACTTTAATTCTGACTCTCCCCTAGATTCCGGTTTAGAGTTAGCCGACGATAAACTTACCGTCGCCGACATTATCACCCACCTGAAACTAGAAAACTGTCGCCTCGTCACTCTTTCCGCCTGCGAAAGCGGCTTACCGGAATTTGCCAATAGCGATGAATATTTGAGTTTACCATACTCCTTCCTCCTCGCCGGGAGTACCAACGTCATCGCCACTCAGTGGAGAGTAAGATCCGATGCCACAGCCTTATTGATGTTAAAATTTTATCAAGAATTTACCCAAGTTCGTAGTAAGCGCTTTAGCGCTGATAGTACTGAAGTACCAACTACTAACCCGACTGATGGTACTGAAGTACCAACTACTAACCCAAATACTGATGGTACTGAAGTACCAACTACTAACCCAAATCAGGATAATATTACAGTAGCCCTAACCTCAGCCGTATCCTGGTTACGCACAACTACAGTAACAGATTTTATCACTTGGGTGAATCAGTCGCCACTGAGTGAAGCTGTGAAAATAGACTTAAGAAATAAATTTAACGAAATTGCAGCGGAAAATGGCAATGATAGTCAGCCTTTTAATGAACCTTATTTTTGGGCAGGATTTTGTAGTGTGGGAAAATGAGTATTTTAGGGAATGAAGATATCGTTAAGTAGCGACAACCCGACAGAGAATAAATTCATTTAGTAGCGACAACCCGACAGAGAATAAATTCATTTAGTAGCGACAACCCGACAGAG
>NZ_JAMZMM010000627.1 GCF_024178385.1 Limnofasciculus baicalensis BBK-W-15
TTTATTGTAACTTAGTACTTTGGCCTGAATTTTGCTGGCTGCTGTCTCACCTGGGGTAAAACTGCCTTTCTATTGCCAGGCTGCGGGTTGATGGGGGTTTTCTCCGTGGGTGAGGGGTTGTATTTTTTTGGCGAATAAAGAAGATTGGGCAGCGGATGGGGCAGCGGATGGGGTAACGGATGTAACGGATGGGGCAGCGGATGGGGCAGCGGATGGGGTAACGGATGGGGTAACGGATGGGGTAATATTTTCCCGATTCCCTACTCCAAAAAACCCACTCTCCACTCTTGTGGATAAGTAAGTGGCGATCGCACTATCATAAGTGGCTGTATGGGAAAATGCTTCAATTGCGCAGGTTTGACGGAATTCTATCGTGGGTGAATTACTTTGTTGGCGTAGTTGGGCTAGATAGGCTTGGTATTGGTTGGGATTACATAATACTGTCAAGTGGGGATAATTTTTTGCAGCAGCCCTGAGCATTGCTGGCCCACCGATATCGATTTGTTCTATCGCTTCTGCTACAGTGACATTGGGTTTTGCGATCGTCTCTTCAAAAGGATAGAGGTTTACTACTACTAAATCGATCGGGCGAATACTGTTATTTTCCATGTCGGTTATATCTTGGGGGATATCTCGCCGCGCTAGAATACCGCCGTGAATCCGAGGATGTAGGGTTTTGACTCTTCCTCCGAGAATTTCTGGATGCCCGGTATAATCTGATACTTTAGTTACTGGTAAGCCAGCCCCTTGCAAGGCTTTGGCTGTACCGCCACTGCTGATTAAATCGAACTGGAATTCCTCAACCAGTGTACGTGCTAATTCGATTATTCCGGTTTTATCGGATACACTCAGTAGTGCTAGACGCGCCATAAGTTAGTTTCTCTTTCTGGAAATAGGGATTAGAGGTTAGTATAGTTCACGCGGCGATCGGCAGCGGTAATGGCTCATCACCAATAACCAATAACCAATAACCAATTACAATTGTTCTGGGTCGATGCCGCGATCCCGCAACTTTGCTATTAAAGCTTGATACCGTTGTTGTTCTTGTTCCAATTGTGCCATGGCTGTTTCTGCCCGTTGATGTTCTTCTTCTGCCCGTTGATGTTCTTCTTCTCTCAATTGTTCTAATTCCACTGTAGTCAGGAATTTTCGACCATCTGGACGATAAATTTCTAGGTTATTTTCGGTTAATTCAAACCGGATTTCTAACAGGGGACTTACCCAGCCATTGAGATCTTCAATGGGTTCTAACCAATCTCCAGCACGGCTAAAACATGTTAACTCATTATTATCTGGATTGTAAATATAATACTCCTGCACGCCATAGCGTTGGTAAAATAATAGCTTCTCAAACATTGGCTTGGCACGGTTACCAGGTGAGAGAATTTCAAAAGCTACTTGTGGGGCAAGATTCTCTTCTATCCATTGTTTATAAGAACCTCGTTTTCCTTTTGGTCGTCCTAATGCTACCATGACATCTGGGGCTTGACGAATTTTATTATTTCCTTCCACAGGATACCAAAGTAAGTCTCCCGCGATGAATACATTATCGATAGCCGCAAACAAAGTCTCTAAGTTTTCTTTAATGAGTACAATCCATTTAAACTGTTCAGTATTATCTGCCATCGGTTGTCCATCGCTGTCAGGATAGATGATTTCTGGAATAGTTGGGGGTGAAAGTTGTTGTACCATAACTTTCTGGGTTTAGTGAGGTGTAAAATTATAGTATAATTATATAGTAAGGGTTCCAGCCATCGGCGGTTGAAATGTACTAAAATCCCTTTTAGGGATTGAAACGCAATTGGTGATTTTAATCCGCAGATAAATAGACATCTCCAACAAATAAATTATACCGTATGGTGTGTTTGGAGATCCTGGACAGGGTGAAGCATTTGGACTGTATATCTAGGGTTTTCCACATAAATTGTCGCCCAAATGCTTCACCCCTACATAGATAAAGGCTCTTGATATTGTTTGTTGGAGAAGTATAATGTAATTGCTTTAAATATACTAAAATCCCCATTCTCCACTCCC
>NZ_JAMZMM010000174.1 GCF_024178385.1 Limnofasciculus baicalensis BBK-W-15
GTGCTTTACTGAGTTGGGCTTATATTCTTGGGCTACTTTCTACAGCAATTTTGGGTTTACCCACCAGTAATGTGCTATGGAAAGACTATAGTTTACTAATTGTTGGAGCCATTGTACTGGGGATAGTGGCCGCGATCGCAATTCCTCGCTTTTGGCGAAGTGGACCAAAATCAGGGATATGGTTAACTGCTGGAATTGTTGCAGCACTGGCAATATTCTATTTTCATACACGGATACCACAACCTGGAGCTAGCGATATTAGTCAATTTGTTACCTCTGGAAAAGAATCAGTCCAGGGGCAAGTGGTGACTGTTCAAGGTAAAGTTGAGACTATGCCCCGGCTTACTCGCTCATCGAAGGGGCAATTTTGGTTAGCAGTAACTCAGTTGAATGAGGTAGAAAGCAATGGTAACAAAGGAGCTACCAGTCGTGGAGTAACGGGAAGATTATATGTAACAGTACCCCTCCTTCAAGCAACTGGTATTTATCCAGATCAAACTATTTCTGTTACTGGTGTTTTATACAAACCCAAACCTGCCAAAAATCCAGGTGCTTTTGATTTCCGCGCTTATATAGCAAAAGAAGGAGTTTTTGCTGGTTTAAGTGGCCGTCAAGTTAGTGGAATTGACGAACAAAAAGGAGTATCTTGGGGGTGGTGGTTATTACAGCAGCGAATTACTCGTGCCCAAGTTCATTGGCTTGGTAGCCCAGTAGGGCAGTTGTTAAGCTCAATGGTTTTAGGGAATCGAGCGGTAGATATACCTTATAATATTCGCGATCAGTTTGTTCAGGTTGGGTTAGCTCATGCCCTAGCTGCTTCTGGTACTCAAACATCTTTAATTCTGGGTTGGATAATAGCTCTAACAAGACGTTTTTCGGCAAAAACTCAATTAGTATTTGGTACTTTAGCCCTACTTATTTTTATTGGCTTATCGGGAATGCAGCCTTCCGTACTTCGAGCTGCAATTATGGGCTTTGGAGCATTAATCGCTTTAGTTACCCAAAGAAAAATTAAACCATTAGGTTCGCTATTGCTAGCAGCCACAATTCTGCTTATATTTAACCCGCTTTGGATTTGGGATTTAGGCTTTCAGTTGAGCTTTTTAGCTACCTTGGGATTGCTGGTTACAGTGCCACCACTGATGAAGCAATTTGACTGGCTACCAGGAGTAATTGCAGCTTTAATCGCTGTGCCACTTGCTGCTGCTCTTTGGACTTTACCTCTGCAACTTTATGTTTTTGGTATTGTTGCTCCTTACAGTATCATAGTCAATATTCTTTCTGCTCCTTTTATTGGCATTATTAGTCTCGGTGGCTTTATTAGTGCCATCGCTGCATTAATTTATCCAATTGCAGGGAGTGCTGTAGCTTGGTTACTATATTATCCGATTCAATTATTGCTCGGTTTGGTACAAGTATTTGGTTTGTTACCAGGAAATCAAATAGCACTAGGAACTATTACCATCTGGCAACTTTTACTTCTATACAGTTTCATCTGTCTATCCTGCGTTATACCTCGCGTGCGACAGCGGTGGTGGTTAGCAGGTTTATTAACTATTACTGTGGTACTCCTTCCCTTTTGGCAAAATAAAATAGAACAGTTTCAAGTTACAGTATTGGCGACTGATGAAGAACAAATATTAGTAATTCAAGATCAGGGGAAAGTCACATTATTAAATAGTGGGGAAGCAGATACGGCTAGTTTTACTGTGTTACCTTTTCTACAAAAGCAAGGAGTTAATCAAATTGATTGGGCGATTGCTCTTGATTCACAGCCTCGCCTCAGAAGTGGCTGGGTATCAATGCTCGAAAGTTTGCCTGTGAGAACATTTTACGATTCTATGCCTCGGACAGAAAGCAGACGTGGAGATGAAGAAGCAGAAGTCACTGATACTAAAGTACAAGAAGCTACACCTTCAATATCTGCGATGCCTGCGGCGGGCAAAGCCATCGCAAATGCCCTGAAATCTCAAAAAGGAAATTATCAGGAAGTATCAAGAGGTGAAACATTATCTGTTGGTTCTACAACTATGAAAATAATTAGTATAGATCCGCCGATTGTGCAGCTACAAATCAAGGGAAAGAGTTGGTTAATTTTGGGAGAAACTAAGCCAGAGATTCAAGAACAATTAGTCAAAAGTGGTAATCTTACTAAGACTCAAGTATTGTGGTGGTCTGGAGAAGCGTTAATTCCAGAGTTAGTAGAATCCTTAAAACCGGAAATTGCGATCGCGTCATCTAATCTAGTAGATCCAGAGGTAGTGAAGCTTTTAGTAAATTCTAAAATAGATTTCTATTGGACTGGTAGGGATGGTGCTATTCAGTGGACAGTTAATGGCGGTTTTGAAACTACGCTTGATGCTAATCGTGATGATGCAGCATTACTTTAGGATTCAGTTATTTTATTTTTGGCACTAAACCGTTACACGCTCATATCGAGCTAGATTCAATACTCCATCGTACCTTTAGCAGCGGTTCCGGCGGTAGTGGTGGCAGTGGTGATGGTTGGCAATCCGATCTAGCTGATATCCTAGCAAAAGAGTGCTATCCTGCGAAATATTGGTTTATCTGGTATTGTCAGGTGTAAATTATCAGTAATCCAGCCAATCGAGTAGCTATGATATATTTACCAACATTTGGAGTGGCAAAATCTGCAACTAATGAGAGAACGAATTGATCAGTTAACCGAAAATCTGAGTCGTACTATTGTTGGTAAAGCCGATACGATTGAATTGGTGCTAGTAGCCTTGTTAGCTGGAGGACACGCTTTGTTAGAAGATGTCCCTGGCGTTGGGAAAACCTTGCTGGCAAAATCCCTGGCGCGTTCGATTGAGGGACGATTTCAGCGAATTCAATGTACTCCGGATCTTTTACCAACTGATATCACAGGAACCAATATCTGGAATCAGCGCAGCGGCGAGTTTGAATTTCTCCCAGGACCAGTATTTGCTAATATTTTATTGGCAGATGAAATTAATCGAGCAACGCCTCGTACTCAGTCTGCTTTGTTAGAGGTGATGGAGGAACAGCAAGTAACTGTTGATGGGGTTTCTCGCCAGGTTTCTCAGCCATTTTTTGTCATTGCTACCCAAAATCCCGTTGAGCATCAAGGGACTTTTCCCTTACCAGAAGCTCAAATGGATCGATTTATGCTGTCTTTAAGCTTAGGCTATCCTAGCGCATCCGAAGAACTCCTGATGCTGCAACGCCATCAGGAAGGGATGATGGTGTGCGATTTACAACCATGTATTTCTAGTGTGGATGTATTGGAGTTGCGGTATTTTTGTCAGCAGGTTAAGGTAGAAAATTCCTTACAACATTATATTCTTAACTTAGTCCGAGCATCTCGCGAAGCAGAAGATGTCATGCTAGGTGTTAGTCCTCGTGGTACTCTCGCCTTACAGCGCACTGCTCAAGCCCTAGCCTTTCTGAAGGGTAGAGACTACGCTATTCCTGATGATGTCAAATTCCTGGCACCTCATGTCCTCTCTCATCGTCTGATTCCAGCAGGGGGGCGTAGAGCAAAACCAATTATTGAGCAGTTATTGCGTTCCGTGCCCATTCCTTAGAGTTGTTGGTTGTTAGTTGTTGGTTGTTAGTTGTTTGTTATTAGTTGTTAGTTGTTCGTCTTCACTTCAAGGATACTAAAAGAAATGCCTTTATTACCTAAAACATTAACTCGACAAATAACCAACCACAAATAACCAATAACCAAACACAAATAACCAATAACCAACCACAAATAACCAATATGATTTCTCAAATTAAAGCTATAAAAAAATTGCAATGGCTTCGCCCAAACCGGGCATCGCCTGTCTTATTTTTGCTATTGCTATTCATCTGGAGTATCCTTTTAGGATGGGGAATGTCGCGAGAATTGGGCAATGCCGCCGACAAACCAGAGACAATCGCCCAAGGAAGCACCGTAACGATTGGCACAGTTGATCCGGTTCCAGCAAAATACCAGTCAGGACTAAAACTTTATTTAGAAAACTGTGCTAGCTGTCACGTTGGTTTACCACCAGAAGTGATGCCTTCAGAAACTTGGCGCACTTTATTATTGGAGCCAAATCAGCATTATGGTAGGCAGCTAAAACCAATTGAGCGTCCGTTTATTTCCATTGTTTGGAATTACCTATTAGCATTCTCTCGTTCATTGAATAAAGAGGAACCAAAACCGTTTCGGGTAAGTGAATCTCGTTATTTTAAAATACTCCATCCACAAGTGAAATTACCTAAACCCTTAAACGCTAGTGGCTGTATCACTTGTCATCCGGGTGCAGCTAATTATGACTATCGGAAGTTAAGTAGAGATTGGGAAAATGTGCCTTAGCCTTAGTTAAAAAGATTGATGATTTTATATGGTATCTTAAGATTATCTGTCAGAGTTGAGAAATCGTTAGTCGTAATATTAATATAATCAGTGTATAATCACCAGATGTTTAAGATGGAAGAATACCTACAAGTGAGTGAAGTAATTGATTGGAAACATCCAATAATATTGGAACTTGCCCAAAAAATTAGATCTGATTGTCAAACAACTGACGCGATAGCTTCGCTTGCCTTCGGCATCGCAAAAGCTTGTTTTGAATGGGTGCGAGACGAGATTCGTCACAGTTGTGACTATCAAATGAATCCTTTGACTTGCCGAGCTTCAGATGTTCTTCATTACAAAACAGGTTATTGCTACGCTAAGAGTCATTTGCTGGCAGCACTATTACGTGCAAATCAGATTCCCGCAGGATTTTGTTATCAGCGGTTGAGTATTGATGACAAGGGTGCGCCATATAGTTTGCACGGCTTCAATGGCATCTATTTGCCTGAAGTTGCTTGGTATCGGGTTGATGCCAGAGGTAACAAAGAAGGAGTCAACGCTCAGTTTACTCCACCTCAAGAACAATTAGCCTATAAGATTCAGTTTCCTGAAGAGGCAGATTTTCCAGCGATATTGCCACAGCCACTGCCAGTTGTTGTAGAAGCTTTACAAGCTAGAAGTACATGGGATGAAATGCTGCGTAATCTTCCAGATGTTTCCTTGGAGAGGGTAATGAATTCTGGTTTATGTACCAGAGTAGATATCAATCAAAACTAGTGTATGCTAGCCATATAATACAAAATCTGGGTTAGCCAACCTGGATTTGGTAATTGTCTTATAAAATAATTTAGGGTGCCGATGCGAGATCAAGTTTGGTATGTAGCGGTTCTGATTGGTATTATGTGCTTAGTGCGTTTTGTCCTTAGTGCAATCGGTTATATCAATCCCCATTGGTTGATGGAACAACTTGGTGCTACTATCGTTTCCAATCTCCAAATGCCCTATACTATTCGCGTTTGGGCAATCAGAGATATTGTACTTGCTATTCTCGTAGCATTTTCAAACAAGAATTCAATTAAGTCTCTTTTATTTGCTTGCATAGCTATTGATGTTACGGATGTTGTATCAGCCCACTTAAGTGGCATGGCAGGATTATTTGATGCCGCCCATACTTTGTCATTAAAACTAACAGCAATTGCTGCATTGATTCCAGAGAGTGCGGCTTTAGCTTTGATCTTTTATGGTAGTAAACCCCAAGGAGAGTGAGTTTGTTATCAACATGAACACCTGTCTATTTCGGTAGAAAGTCCTCATTAAGGGATTCCTCTGGCGTAAAGGGAGATACCTGGGGAAAAATATTAAGATGTAATTCAGTTTCATCTGCGGCTTGTTTTCTTGCATTTTGATAACAGGTATCAAACATTTCCAAAAAATATCCTCGCAAACTTGGACTATCCCGAAAGGCATCTCCTATTCTTGTACGGTGTTCGCGAATCGAACTAAGCCAGCTACTCGAGCGCTTTTCAGGCTGATACTTATAGTTAAGCAGGTGCATCAAAACCACCCGCAAATTACTCAGTAATGCTCGTCTTTCGTTGCGGCTCATGTCTTCGACTTCATCAATCAAATTATCTAGATCGATCTCTGATAGTTTACCAGATCGCAGAAGGAAAGCAGTCTCTTCAGCCCAGGCACAAAAATCGCACTCGTACAAACTTGATGTTTTAGTTTCGTTGCTTTGAGATACTGTCATCTTTGATATGTATTATAGGAATACCCAGGATGTGAGATTAATTCTGACGACGTGATGCCACCATTAACCATTCAATCAATGGCCTCAAAGTTCCCGGCATAGATTGTTCGCCAACCTCCACCGTATGTTTCTTATTATTATCTTCCACAGTCAGGATATATTGAAAACGATCTGGTTGAGGACTTTTGGCGGTAATATTTTTGGGTAGCCGAAAGAAATCTCCGGCTTCAACCAATCGACGTACCTGATTAATATCATTTTCTGATAGATTAGCACTATCGAAAACTTTGACTAGATTTATACCAGCAAAGCCGCCACTCCGTTCAAAAGATATCCGCATAAGTCTTATTTCAACCTCAAATTATGGTTTGACAACATACTCAGAAGGAATTGCTTCTGCTTTACCTTCTTTCACCAAGGCTTGATAAACTAAAGCTGCCACCTCAGCACGAGTGGCATTCTGATTCGGCTTCAGTGACTTACTATTAGGGTAATTCACTACTATTCCTGCTTCTGTCGCCGCACTAACTTTTTCAATAGCATACTTTGGCACTTGCTCCCCATCCTGATATTTTTTTAAAACTTGGTCAGAATTATTGCTATTTTTTAACCCCAATCCACTAGTCAGCGCTACTAAAACCTGGACTCTGGAAATGGGTTGTGTCGGTCGAAATGTCTTGTCTGGATAACCTCTTAAAAACCCATTTTTAGCAGTTTCGTGGATAACTGGCAGTCCCCAATAATCTTGTTTTATATCTTTAAAGCTGGGTATTTCTAATGTTTGTTTTTGATTGAATGCTTTCTTTAATAATGCAGAAAATTCCGCTCTATTAATAGACTCATTTGGTCTAAAAGTGCCATCGTTAAAGCCATTTACAATGTCCCTTTTTACTAGCTCGTCAATGTAAGGTCGCGCCCACAAATTATCGTCAACGTCGGTAAATTTGACAGTTTTTGTCGGAGTTACTGTCGGTTGGGGTGTGGGTGTTTCTAATGTGGCAACTGAAGGAGGTTGATTCAAGCGCAGGGCGTTGGATGTATTATTAACAGTCGCTTCTGGTAATTTCGGCGCAACAGGTAACAAACTGGCTGGAGCAGGTGATTTCGTTGAGGGTATTTCAGTTACTTTCAGTGAGGGTGTGTCTGTTACTGTGGGTGTGTCTGTTACTATGGGTGTTGCTGTTACTATGGGTGTTTCTGTTACTGTGGGGGTTTCTGCTGTTGGCAGTTGTTTTATCTGAGTCTTTGTTTCAGAATTAGAGGCACTTCCCCATTGTTTGAGATTAAAGCTTTTTTCTTTGTTATTGATAATGGGAATTAAAATAGCACCAATAACAGTGAAGGTAACGATTATACCTATCCATTCATCCATGCCAAGTTTAGAGGAGTTGGGATCGGGGGGTGGTACATTAGACATCTGTATTCCTTCCTATAGAGAATCGGAGAGTTAGAGAATCGGAGAGTGCGCAATTACTCCTACTTCCCAGTCCCCAATCCCTAACTGCCTCAACGGACACTAGAGAGTTGAGGATTACTGGCTTCTGGTTTTAGTTTAGCCGTAAAGTGCTTCTCTACAAGCATCGATACATCTTTTGATTTAACGTTAGTATAACGAGCTTTGTCTGGCAGGAAGACCATACAAGGAGCTGCCTCACACTGCTTCATGCAGCCTGTATCTTTGATCTTAACTTGGTCTGCTAATCCGCGATCGCACAACGACTCTTTGAGCGCCTCACCTAGAAATGCTGCTCCTCGCTTGCGACAGGAAGACTTTTGACAGAGCATAATACTCCCTTGGTTTTGAGGCGCTGTCACAGCAGGTGGCAAAACCCTCTCTTTTGTCTCCACTCTCCCTTTTACTTCCACCCAATCCGCTTTCAGCTTTGCTTCCCCTGTTTTATAGTAGTACTTATGTTCGCCAGCAACCTCGATCCAATCTCCTGGCTGAAGTACTTCTGCCAGGGAGCTACGGAGATTTTTTGAGATTTTAATGCAATATTCTCCCATCAGTGTTTTAAGCTCTAAGCGCTTGGGTTTTTCGTTGCTTTTACCGATAAAACCAACGAAATGTCCTTCCAGTCTCAATTCTGAGACTTTAGATTCTTTCTTCAATTTGGTTACACCTAAATTCTATGTCCAGATTCAGCATAACCTAGTTGATAGTACTTGTCATCTGTTAAATGGGGAGAGGGGAGTAGGGAGTGGGAGAGTGGGGTCTTAACCTCCCCAGGGTATCTGCTTAGGGGAAGTATCCGATTAAAAAAGAGGGGTTTGTTCCAGAGGACAAACCCCTCTTGAAGATTTTCTCGACGATCGGACAACTTCTTCGCTAAGATCGGAGCAGAAACTATTTTTATTACTGGTCTGTGGGCGTGAAGTTCATTCGCTGCCTACAGGCTTTTTTCGAGAAGTTGAATTGTCCAGGCATTTGATAGCACCTCTTAATCGAGAGAAATCTATTTTACTTTTGTCACTTTTTGACCCTTACGCTTTAGCTGATATGCAACACCAACAGCACCAAAGGCTAACAATCCCACCGTTGTGTTACCTTCAGGGACACTTTTAAGTAAATAAGTACGAGTACCTGTTTTGGTCAAGCCTTGGGCATCGGTGTAACTGTAATTTCCGTAGGCGACAATATCTCCTTTGTTGTTAATTCCTGTCGCCCGATTTAGTACTACATTGGCACCATCGACCAAGAGATTGTTGGTCAATAAGGTATTTAAGTCAGCGATTGCGCCATCATGCCAGATAAAGGCTAGCTCTTGATTGCTAGTGTTTGTTGAATAACCAACAACTTGCCCTTCCTTGTTAATATTGGCGACATCCCCTTTAGTACCGCCCAAGCTACCTAAGAGTGTAAAGGCATTGTTTTGCCACAAGAATGGAGAAGTAGTAGCTGTGCTTCCAGTACCATTAACTAACTGACCAACAACTTGACCAACGCTATTAATTTCGCGGGCAAAACTTTGGGTAGCGCCATTTGTACCTAAGTTAGTCAGAATGTAATTGCCATTGGCATCTTTTTCCCACAATGCTCCACTGTAGGTATTAGTCCCGTTATCTGCACCATCGGTATCCAGGTAACCGACAATTTTACCTGAATCGTTAATTGCCACTCCCAAATTTAGATCCCCACCTAAACTAGGCAAGTATGTCCGGTGCCCATTTTCCCAGTGGATGGCATCCCGTTTTCCAGGGGCATAAATGTGGGAACCTGCAATTTGATCTTTGTTATTGATATCGACAAAATAGCTTTCCACTCCACCAAATTCGTAAATTGTCAAGTCGTAACCGTCGGTAGCATCTGGTGCCCAAAGCAATCCTCTGTCTGTGGAGCCAGGAAGTTCGTCCCCAGCACCGACAATTTTGCCACTATTATTGATTGAGCGACTCAATCCTCCCCTTCCTGGCATTGTCACGGTTGCTCCATCATTGGGACCACCTACTTTAAATCCGGTGAGGGGCAATCCTGTCATCACCCCATTTTCCCAAATAAAGCCCGTGTTAAAGCCATTGATACTAGCGCTGTTATAACGACCAACAATTTGACTGACATCGTTAATGGCAGCACCTGTAACAGTGGGGCTGTTATTGAGAGTACCGAGGTCAATTGCCTGATATTGCTTAAATGAGGCTGCTGTTGCTGAGTTGGAATTGACGAGTCCAAGGGTAGCTGAAACTGTCAAAGCCAAACCTAGCCGACTGAACTTATTTTGGAGCATTTTTTTCCTATATGTAGGGCAAACTCTTCACCAAGCCTTTTGCTGCTTATCTCAGCAGGTTGTTCGGACTTGAGTTTTATTCGCGATTCAACTGTTTCTTACGATAAGCTTATTAAAATATTTTGTCAATAGACCTGGCATTAAATTTATGATAATTAAATATAATTAGCTTTACTGAAATTAAACAAAAGGATCGAAAAGCTTCACAGAATCTTCATGAAACTATTTTTTGCTCGCCTGCGTTAGTAGTTATTTATTCCCATAATCCTTTCTCCAAGCCACTTAGGGAATCTTATTCCACTCCCTATAAAAGGGCGAGTCAATAATTGTTACTTGTGAGTGCAGTGGATAGTCGTGGGGAGTCGCCCCTACAAGAGGAGGTAGTATAGTTCAAATAGTTTATCAATAAGTAAATATTACTAATTGATAAATATAATATTAGATTATTGCAAATAATACTGATTAATTCTGCGATCGCCTCCAACTCGTATATGGCAAGCAGATGAGGGTGATGCCTCTTGGGAGCGACTCATCTTTTCATAATCAGTAGGGTGCGTTATGTAACGCACCCTACTATATAGTGTGAGAATTATGCAGATTTAGTCAGATTAGGGAGTTTTATCGGTGCTATGCTGCAACTTCCCTTCTACAGACAAAGATTTGACGTGAAAGCCTTTAAATTTATCCATTTGGCTAACTCGCCACAAGGCAGTGGGAAAAGTAGCAGCAAATAAAGTAAAAACGCCCAATAAAATCCAAACAATTTTGTGCATTTCTCTGACAGAAGTCAGTCTAGTTGGTGATTCCATATCCAAATTCAATCCTTTCTAAATCAATGGTAAGTAAGGGAAAAGGGGATGCCAAGACATAGCAGTAGCGGCAATCATCAAGGCTAACAACCAAAAAATCATGGTTTTTGCCTTAATATTCTTATTTTTCCAGAGTACGTTTAATAGAGGCCAACTCACTAACCAACCTATCAGCAACATCGTTTCTTTTCCCGTATAGCTGCCGATATTTCCCCACATTTTGTCTGGATTATTGCTTCCTGGAATCCAACTCCCGATACTCCAAACTAGTTTTTCCATGGTTTTAGTTTTATCTGCATCAACCAAGTGATGGCTCACCATCATGGCAAAACAGCCAATGCCTGCACTAATTAAGGCTGCTGCTGCTATTCCACTCGTTGTGGGAGGATTTTTTGAGCCTTGGGATAGAAATTTGGGAAACTGTTTACAGCCAGCCCAAATTCTGCCGTACCAAGGGTGTTGGTTAGGATATTTGCCAGAAATTTCTTGTGTCATAAGTATGGTTACTCCTCAATCAAAGTCTTTTTTATCGGCGATTACAAAGCGTGAATTTTGGCAACACCTAAGCCACTAACCATCCCACCCATCGCAAAAAACATCATCGCCATGAGTGCCAGACAAGTAACAGTTAATACGGGGCGGTTGGGCTTTTTTAAAATAGAATCGCCGTATTGCCACAAAATCCAGGTGCAAGCAACCCCTAAAGGTAAAATAAATAACACGCTGAATTCGTGATACTCCATGAGAACATATTGGGTTAAGGGAGAATTTTCCTTTAGCCAAGCTCTAGCTCCCCCAAAACTGATATCGGCTCGGTAACGCATATAGGCTAAGTTACCTGTAGCAATTCCCAAAAATGTTAATACTGTTGACCAAAATGCTAAGGTACGCATTTGGGAGAGAATTTTGCTGGAGCCTCTCAATAAAGGAAAGGCTAGATGTCCTAAATAAGCTACCACTACCATGGATAGCAAAGAAGCGAAACCATGAATTGTCCCTAGCCATCTTTGCCAAGGGCTAGGATGTAAAAGGTTAACAAAGGGCAAAAACAAAAATAAGCCCCCTGATAAAATCGCCAGTCCATAAATACAAACTGTGGCAATATCTAACTGTTTGGGTAAACTATTAATTTCTAGATCGTTAGTTTCTCGATCCGGTGTGTTAGCTAGCATGAGACTCCTATCAACTCTTAATTAGAAGATTTCTCAATAGTTGTTGAGAACTCCGTCGCAATCGCAAGAGAGTAGTGCCTTATGGTTGACGAGACTTGTGGCGAAGACGTACAATAGAAATGACTCCCGCCACAAATAAGGTCGCAGGGATTCCTGGAGCGATTGCAGTCGCTTCAGATTCATAAGGCTCTAGACGAATTGTTTCACCAAAACATAGTTTAGAGCCTTTGCCTCTTTTTGTCTATGGTCAACTGAATTTTTTAACAACTGACAATAATTTTTGTTAGTCGAGTATTATTAGCCACCACTCACCCACTCCCTACTCCGGAAAGAGGGCGAGTCGATGAAGGTGATTGGTTACTAAAGAGATATTGTCGTAGCGACTCGCCCCTACAGACACACTCCCCCCACTCCTGATTCACATAGAAATCACAGCAAGCAGTAAGCTAACCGCGATTAAAACGAATAAACCAATCAAAGCTGGGTTACGCTGACACCAGAACTTGATGGATTGGAGGAGACTAGAACGGGGAATGTAAATCGGGTTACGATCTAACTGAGGCTGGGAGATATCCTGATAGAGGGTACATTCTTTAGCATGAGGACGTTGGGGAAAATTACAGGTATCGTCAGCGTGATAAGTACAGGTTTCGCATAAAAAATTATCTTTGCTAGCTCGATGTAAAGTAATACCTGGATGACCATAAGCTTTGAGTACTGTGCCGCAATAGGGACACTTCACGGCTTTGCTATTAATAGACTGATGGCAATGGGGACAGTTTTGCATTGGTAATCAGCGTTAAAGTTAATAATAGGGGCTAGGGACTAGGGGCTAAGGGCTAGGGGGCAGAATAAAGGGAGG
>NZ_JAMZMM010000628.1 GCF_024178385.1 Limnofasciculus baicalensis BBK-W-15
ACTGGCATTCAGTGGGGTGATAATACCAATTGCGGGACTCCACAAGTTTTATCTGGGGCAACCTTGGTGGGGAGTTTTATATTTACTTCTTTCCTGGACACCGATTCCCCGTATTGCCAGTGGAATTGAAGGCGCTTGGTATCTTCTGCAAAACCCAGAAGAGTTTGAGCAGAATTTTAACTTGAACTTGGGTGCGATGGCTAATGCCTCGTCAACCATAAATCAATCGCCTCCAGTGGATGCTGCCCAAATAAGCGCAATCGCCGATGCACTCCGACAACTCGACAGTTTACGTCAGGAAGGGCTAATGTCAGAATATGAATTTGAGCAAAAACGCCGCCAATTATTAGATCGCATTGCCTGAGTTTGAAATAGGTGATTTTTAAGTTGCCAAATCAAAACTTCTATTCCCCACTCCCCACTCCCCATTCCCTGTGAATCCAAATTGGCAAGCTATTCGGGTAAAGATTCAGAACGATCCTTATTATCGGCTGGAATCAGCACAGGAAATTGCGATCGCAGCCGAATTGGGTATTAAAATTGATGTTAATCAAGCTAGTGTCGATGACTGGTTAAGACTTCCAGGCATATCGATTCATCAAGCGCGATGCCTGGTTGAATTAACCCAGAGCGGGTTACAATTTTACTGTTTGGAAGACATTGCCGCTGCTCTGAGCGTACCCCTTCAACGACTAATTCCCTTAAAACCAATTTTACAGTTCTGTTACTACGATCCTGAGAGTCCAGCAACTCCTATACCAATTAACCCTAATATTGCCTCAGTGGAAGAATTAGCGAAAATTCCGATAGTGGACTTATTTCTGGCAAGAGCGATCGCGCAAAATCGTCAGAATTTGGGAAAATATCGTAATCTGGCAGATTTTCAGCGCCGCCTAGCCCTAACTCCACAACTTACATCGGAACTTATGTACTATCTACGGTTTTGATGATGAATTTGACCCCTCCCCCAACCCCTCTCCTGCAAGGAGAGGGGAGTAAGATTTCCGGCTACCCTCTCCTTCATAGGGGAGTAAGATTTCTGGCTCCCCTTTAAGAGCAAGGAAACGAAAGTAAAATTTCCGGCTCCCCCTTCCCTTGCTCTTAAGGGGGCTGGGGGGTTAGGTTTTTCCACTTGTTTAAACTAGTGTCCATTTCAAACCAAACGTGCTATAATGGGAATTGACTCGGATTCATGCGATCTCAACGCCCAAATCTTGTCAGGACCGGAAGGTAGCAGCAATACGGGATGCTTGTGATAGGCGTGGACTCCGGGTCTTTTAGCTATTAGCACCTAAAAACCCACTCTCCCCTAAGAGTTCTGAGTTTTTAGTTCTCAGTTTTGAATTAAAATAGACATCGCCCCGCTACGCTCTCCAAAACTCAAAACTTAAAACGGACTTCGTCCCGCTGCGCTAACAAAACTTAAAACTCTCTTCCCCATTTCCCTAAGAATTATCTATGGCTGGTTTTGGAAATCTCGTACAAAAAGCATTTTACCTCGGTGTTGGTTTAGCCTCCTACGCCACCGAGAAAGCTGGCGGAACATTATCAGAATTGCAATCTCAAGCGCAAAGGCTGGCAGATGAGCTTGTGGCGCGGGGCGAGATGACAACTGAAGAAGCCCGTAAAATGGTTGATGATATGGTGAAACAGGCACAACAGCAACCACCTCAACCATTAAAAAACGAACCAGCAGCAGAGCCACGTCGGATTGAGATTGTCTCGGAAGATGAAGAGCCAAATCGCACTGAGCCTGATAATGTCGAAGCAATGCGAAAGCAAGTACAAGCAATGCAAGAAGAATTGCGTCGGTTGAAGAGGGAGTAGGGAGTAGGGAGTAGGGAGTAGGGAGTAGGGAATTAAACATTAGCAATCCATCCCCCCATTTCATATAAAAGTTTTCAATTAAAACTCTATACCCTCTCCCCCCATGCCGCAGCAGATGGACTACCAAATTCTGGTTATACAACACACCCTTACCCCTAAAAGCTTCAACCCTACATCCAAGTTTACCCATCCACTTATCCTCA
>NZ_JAMZMM010000175.1:0-11434 GCF_024178385.1 Limnofasciculus baicalensis BBK-W-15
CCTCCCACCCCTTGCCTCTTACCTATTTTATCGATATATTAAATTTTATAAACATAAGTAAAGAAAATTAACAATATCTTGTTTCACAATACCTGGTCTGATGACTCCCTCCCTGGCTACCTCAAGATTTTCCGTAAATTTTGGCTCTCCGATCAAACAAATCGCCAAGGCTGGTTAGTCTTTGGCGCGGCATCGTTTCTGGTATCCGTCCCCGTATTTATTCAAGCACCGTTAGTTCAGCAGTTACCCCTATTGAGTTTAGCAATAACCTTGGGTTGGGTATGGCTGGGATTAAAACTCCTAAAGCGTCCTGGAACTGAGATCTGGGGAGATTTGCTGCTAGGATTTAGTTGGAGTTGGTTAGCTGGCTCGATTTATTGGGGATGGTTGCGGAGCGAACCCTCGATTCACTTACCCGTTGAGGCAATTGGTTTGCCTTTTGCCCTGTGGGGTTTATGGCGGGGGAGAGGGAAAGTGGGTAATCTATTTTACCTGGGTTCATTGTTGGGCACTGCTATAACCGATCTATATTTTTACATAGCCGATCTAATTCCTTACTGGCGTGAGGTGATGAAAGTTAACCCAGAATTAGCCAAACCCATTCTACAGGATGCGATCGCGCAAGTCCAGACCACTTGGGGCATTAGCTGGGCGGTGGTTTTAGTAATGACGCTGGGTGTAGTGGGGTGTTGGTCATTGGCAAAAAAAGAGTTACCATGGTGGGCATTTAGTGGAGCAATTTTAAGTACAATTTTGGTAGATAGTCTATTTTGGTTAGCAGCGTCTATGGCATAAAGGCAGTTTGTCTGTTGCTTATGCCAAAACTTGCGTCAGTCAGGGTAAGCAGTTTGCTTTCCGGAATAATCGATTTGGTTCCAGAATGTTATCAAATGAAATCAGTAATCAATCTTTAGTTGAACCCGTTGTTGCTTCTGTGCCTGTGGTGACTCTACGCTCCAATCCTTACTTAGTTCTCCCAACTGACACGGGTAATCGTTACCTGCCATTGGTTGGTAGTAACTGTTGGACAGTTGGGCGTGGCGATGATAATAACTTCGTCTTGCCGGATCGCTGGATTTCCCGAAACCATGCGATGTTACAGTGTACGGAAACTGGGGATTTCTATTTAATTGATTTAGGGAGCCGCAATGGCTCCTTTGTCAATGGACGGCGAGTGAGTATTCCGGTAACATTACGGAATGGCGATCGCGTTATGTTCGGTCAGACGGAGATGCAATTTCATTGTCCCTCTAATAAAACTGACGCTGACATTCACCAGCATACGAATTATGAAACCCAGACTTCCACGTTACATGTCCGGCGTTTGATGACGGTGATGGTGATAGATATTCGAGACTTTACAGTACTCACCCGTCAGCTTGATGAAAAAATCCTCTCCGCACTGATTGGTACCTGGTTCCGTGAAGCAGGAAATATTATCCGCAAATCTGGTAGTTGGGTAGATAAATATATCGGTGATGCGGTGATGGCGATTTGGTTTCATGGTTCCCAAGGAGTAGGGGATGATGAAGTTCTGAATATTTTACAAGCTGTCAGCGATCTCCATACAATGACGGTATCTTTGTCGAAACAGTATCCCCTTCCTTTTTCCTTGCGCATTGGTGCGGGGATTAATACGGGTTATGCCATGGTGGGAAATACAGGTAGTGGGGATCGCCCCGATTATACGGCAATTGGCGATACAGTTAATGCAGCATTTCGTCTAGAATCGGTAACCAAACAAATTGGTTTGGATATTGCCATGGGAGAAGAAACTTACAATTGTATTTCCCAGTTAGGAAATAATAAAATTAGCTTTAAGCAGCATACGGTAAATCTCAAGGGTTATGATGAGCCGACGATTACTTATGCTGGGACTTATGGCGATTTAGATAATTTTCTGGCAGGTCGCACTGTTCGTCAATAGGTGAGGGAGTGGGTTTTTTGGAGTGGGTTTTTTGGAGTAGGGAATGGGGAGTAGGGAATGGGGAGTGGGGTATTTGTTTCGTACTATTGACAAATATCAATAATTGTGATGTATTAGGGCAATTTTTTTTACTCCCATTACCATAATAGGTATATATACTCAAAAACCAGAAAGTTTTTGACCAACCTCCATTTTGAGAGGAGGGGGGAAAAATGAAACTCACCCTAAACGAGATATTCCATCGCCAGACTAAAGTTAAATTTCTCGTATTGCCAGCGGTTGTGTTGCTTAGTGGAGTAGTCCCCTCTGTTGCGGCACAGGAATTACCTAATCAATCGTCTAATGATTTATCGCTTCTTTGAGGAAGGAAAGAGCAAATTTGAGGAAGAGATTCAAAATCTAATCAAGAAACAACCTTCCTCTCCAGATAGTCTGCTTCAAATTGATGAAGATTTGCTCAAACAACGGAAGTTATCTGGCTGCACGAGGGACTTCCGGCTGAAATTACTGGACAAGACTTGCCAGGATCGAGGAAAATCTTGACATGAGTACAAACCGTTGAAACCTTTATGTGGCGGTAATTTCAGCCGATCTCAGTCCTGAAACCCATTTTACCAGATTTTTGGCGCTCGCCACCCATATATGACTACACATAAGGTAAAGACAACAGCAAGAATTCCTTGCCTTTTGATGATGCTGCTGCTCGTTCTTTTGGTTTAAATGGTTCGATTATCGCTAAGTATGAGGGAGGTAATATTTATATCATAGTAATTAACTGACCAGGGAAATGCTCTGCTAGGTCCCTATTGACAGCAGAAAACTATCCACTATATTCCACATTCAAAATTATCTCTATCATCGATGATTTTTTCGCTTCAATATTAGGTATATTCCCAGCGCTAAAACTGCCAAGACTTGACTAGGTTCCGGTGCGCTTGCCACATCACCCCCAGACATTTCTTCTCCTATTCCATGAGGTTTTTTCACGGGAACTTTCACCGCATGAGGCTGACTATTAGGAGCGACTCGCACCTCTTCAGTCACAGCTATAAAAGCAGTATATTTAGACAATAATCGGTAGGCTAAGGCTGTATTAGTAATAGCCGCAATGCCCTCTGGAGTTTCACCACGAAACATTTGATACATTAACTCTTTAATCCGGGCACGTCCCCAAAGTTGAGCTATTGCCGGATTTCCCTGTCCCTGGTTAAAATTAATTGGGAAGGTTTGTTCATAGACTTTTCCTCCAGCAGCAATACCCTTCACTCGCAAAATACCACTCCCACCATCTAATTTCTTGCCAAATACTACTAAGGGTTGATTGGCAAACAAATCTGGTACTCGATTGGGATAGATTTCCGGAGATCTTCCCGTACCTTCCCAGGTTAATTCTATATTAGTTAAAACAGGGTTATTCAACCGCTGCAAAAACTTATCTACCACAGGTTTAGCGGGTTCATTCTGACTGATAACTTCGGCAATTCCTTGTCCCACTTCTGCTAATCTATCGATTAAAAAGCGATTAACGGAACTTCCCACACCAAAACTATAGAGTCGATTTCCCGGTTTTAAATTCTTTTGCACTTCAGCGATAATTTCCTCATCATTACCGATTAAACCATCAGTAATTAACACAATACTGCGCAAACGTCCAGCCTTAGCAGCGGGGAAATTCTCCACAGTGCGGATACCATTCATTAATTCTGTTCCGCCATCAGCTTGGAGACGATTAATATAAGCGATGGCTTTCGCCCGATTTACTTCAGTATTCGCTAAAGGTGTGGGTGAAAGTTGAGTATTAGTATTGGAAAAGTTAATTACGGTAAAGGTATCCTGGGGATTTAACCCATTCACAAATCCCCGCATTAATTCCTTTGATTGTTCCATTGGCGCACCCTTTTGGGAACCAGAAGTATCGATCAGAAATACCACATCTTTGGGGACAATTTCCTGAGTTTGATACTGAAGGGCGGGGATAAAATAAGTAGCAAAGTGTCCCCCTCTTTCATCCGCCTGAGTTAAGACAGTAGATTGAGTTTCGTTACTCGCTACCCGATAGCGGAGAATTAAATCTTTATCGGGAATTTTGTCATCTTTATCTAGTTGTACTCGGACAATTCGTCCCTCTTGAGTGGCGTTAATTTGATGGGAGGGCGACTGAATATTAGAAATGGGTAAACCTGCTTCAATTTCTACTGTTATCCCAATATCTTGTCCATGTTTATTGCCACCAAATAATCCCAATATGGGATTAATTCTAGAAGTATCATTCACCTGTTTATTAGTAGCTTCACCGGAAATATAGCGTTCACCTACCACTGTAGGGAAGACAAATTCATAAGATCCTTCTTCAAACTTCATACTATCGGTATAGCGAATTGTTACCTGAATCTTTTCTCCAGGTTTGATATTTGCTAAAGACTGGGTAAAAATATTATCTTTCTCTTGTTCCAAAAGTGCGGCTGTTTTTCCTTGTTGCTTGGCTTCCTGATAGATTCTTTTCGCTTCTCCCCGTTTTTTAATTGTACCCCGAATAATACGATCTCCGACAATAATTTCCATATCATCCACAGCCGCTTCATCCGGTAACGGAAATACATAAACCGCCTCTAAAGGATTGTTAAAGGGATTTGTAAAGGTTTGCGTTACCTCTACCCTGGCGACATTTCCAGCAACTTTTGCCATTACTTCTGTATGTTGTAGAGGTAAAAGTTGCTCTTTTCCATCTGGCGACTGAGCGTGCAAACCAGGTGTATTTGCGATTATTTGAGGTTGTGACTGTTGGGTAGAGATATTTTGGGGTTCTACTGATTGTTTAGGGAAAGAAGTGAAATACCAGGTTCCAGCTAAAGCTAATAGTAACGTACTCCCGAATAGCCATTTTTTCTTAAAGAGTTTGCGAGGAGTCTTACCATAAGCAAATACTTCTTGAGGTGAAGCATTTAGATATTGCAAAACTTCTCCTGCTGATTGATAACGATCCTTTGTCGCACTGGGCAGCATTTTATCGATAATTTGCCCTAACTCATTACTAATCGGTGTCTTCAAATAATCCCGCCAAATCCAAATACCTTCAGTACTATCAAATAAATCAAAAGGAGGTAATTGAGTCAAAAGATGAATACAAGTGACAGCTAAACTATACAAATCGCTAGCAAAAATAGCCTTGCCTCTAGCTTGTTCCGGTGCAGTATAAGCAGCGGAACCAATTACTGTACCAGTTTTCGCTAATCTCGTTTCTGTGACTAACTTAGCTGCACCAAAATCCACTAATACTAGTTGATTACTCCCATGGCGGCGAATAATATTTTCCGGTTTAATATCGCGGTGAATTACCTGATGATTGTGAATCACCTGCAACACTGGGAGTAAATCATTGAGTAACTGATAAATCTGAGATTCATCGAAGTTTCCCTCATCAGCTAATACAGTGGCTAAGTTTTCACCTGGGATATATTCTTGCACCAAATATTGATGTCTCTCTTCCTCAAAATAGTCAAAAAGTTCGGGAATTTGTGGATGTTTGCCCAACTGTTCTAATTGTTGGGCTTCTTGGCGAAATAACTCAGATGCTTTCTGAATATTGCTCTGTTGTTGAGGAAAAAACTGTTTAATTACGCAGCGCTTTCCAGAGGATTTGTCTTCTGCTAGGAATGTTCGACCAAATCCACCCTCACCAATTGGTTTGATAGCGCGGTATTGCTCTTTTAGTAACAATTTAGAAGCACAAGACAAGCAAAGGTTAGTGCTTTCGGTATTTTCTGGTGCTTGACAATTGGGATTCAGACAGTAGCTCATATCAGTAGTTAAGGAATAGAGTAAAATAAAATGAACAATGTCGGATATATCTCCATAGATATAAATTAATCATCCGTAGCACAGACATCTTTCCTGTGGAGGGAAATAAGCAGTTGATAATACTCATCCCTCCGACAAAATATACCCACCATCAGCTTTTTTTCACAAACATCTTCCGACGGCTGAAAATCAGAATAAAAACGATCGCACCCAAACCCACAACCATACTTGGTTCCGGTACACTTACTGAATCTGAATGTTTCATCGGATTATTCGGTTGATTTAGTCCCTCTTTTCCCTTTTCTACTTTGCGATTAAAACGGTCTTTTTCTGCTTCAGCTATCCTTAATGCTTCTCGTTGTTCATCATTAACAAGGACAATCATGGAAGAATAAGGAGTGACAATTTTATAGGTTTTGGCAATAGCATGAATAGCATCAAGTTCAGCTACTTGATTTCCATCTATCTCCTTGCTCAATCCTATCACTAATTGCCGCGCTGCTATTGGCGCAAAACTTTCGCTCTCGTAGGTGTTAGTTTGATCAATTTGTAAGTCAACAATATTTGTAGCTGCTGGAATTAAACCCGCACTTTCAGAGTTTTGACTTGTATTATTACTCTGATTTAAAGGCTGATTTACCTCAATCTTTTCGACAAACCAAGCATATCCATCTACTACACTTACTACAGATGAACCTAACTTAGCCTGAGTTGCTAATCGCTGCAAAACTTCTGGTAATTTAGTAGAAATTCCCCCACCGCTATCTTGAATTGCTTTTAAAGTAGCATCATCATAAGCAGGTGGTAGTGCCCCCAAATGCACCATCCATAAAGGTGCAGATATTGCTGGGATATCTTTACTATTATCGGTTAATTCATAACTGCCTTCATCAGTCAGAACTAAAATACCATCGTAAGCAGTATCGCCTTGTAACTTTACAAACTGCCGCAGCATCTCCTTATATTGTATAGTGCCATAAAAAGTCATTTTCGCTGGCTCAAAGGTGCGGATATCGTCGATACGTTTGGGTTGAATACCTGAAGCAGCAGTGACATACAAATCGGCATCATTATTAGCACAATTGTTGTCAGAGAAGCCGTGTTTTTTCAGCCAATTAAATGTCTCTGTTAGTTCCTTATTCTGTGCCCCCATGCTGCGGGAAGTATCCAAAACTATGGCAAATTGCTGGTTTTCAGGTAAAGCATAATCTTCTTTAGTTAGAGGCTTGGCAGTGATGTGATAACCATTCTCCAAATTAACCTGATGTAATGTTAGCGGGGACGCGGTGGTTGGTGGTAAAAATGAGGGTATCCAGTTATCTGACACAGTTTTTACTACTTGTCCCCCATAGTTACGCTGGGTATTTTCTGTCCAAAAGATATTGCGTTTTTCACCTAAACTTGGCATTGCCCATCCCTCTGGTTGTCGCATCACTTTGTAAGTTAGCCAGAGGTGCATTTTGGTTGGTCGATTTGTTGAATTATTTTTCTCCCAAGATGCTAATTTTGGGGGAACAGGAAATGCCCTTAAACGATAAAGATGCGAACCTACTTGTTCAAGTAATGCCGGGTCCATGGGACGTTCTCGTCTCACTTGTGAATTATAAACCTTTTGTGCTGCACCACGTGGTGAAACTTTGAAGGGGAAACGCTTATCTCGGTTATCGCTATCACCTAACCATATACCAGTAATAGTGGCACTTTCTGGTAAGGAAAAATAGTAGAGAATTTCCTCAACAGCATTGGTTTTATTTTCATACACCTCATAGAGTTCTACCTCTGCCCAATCTCCATGTTCTTGTATCGTAATATTTTGCGATCGCAACCACACCTTTTTTTGGTTAATATTAAGTACACCAGCCTTCGCTTCATCTAAAATTGCCGTAGATTGTAAGGCATGTTGGACTGCTTTTCGTTCTGCTTTTTGCAGCGGTGCATCAAAGAAATCGGCATAGAGTTTTTCTGCCCTTTCGCTATCTGCACGAGAACCGTTGTACAAAAACGGCGACATTAGCGTATTGTAACTATTCTGTAAAAACTGACAGATTGAATCGGGCAGTTCAAAGACATCACGATACATGGCAAAGATATGGTCATTTTCTTCAATGGGGCTGATATACCGATAGGAGGACAAATAGGCATTTAGTAAGCCGCTGCGAATTATATCTGATTTTGCCAATAGTTCCTGTCGTTCTTTATCAGTTTGTCCTGAATTATCTAGTAGGTTAAATACCTTGATTTGGGGCTGTTGTTGAAAGGAAATAAAGAGAACCATCCACGCAGTTACTACAGCTAAAACACCCTGAATTGTGCGTTTTTGTCCGTACTGTTCAGCAAAACGGTGTAAGATGTAACGTGGAGATTCAATATACAAGAATGCTAGTGCGGCGGGCATTCCTACAAACAGGGTACTACTGAAACTAAACAAGATAATTAATAGAATATCTTGTATAATCCACAAGGGGTTTTCTAGGGTAAAATTAGTTAATATCAACCAATGTCTAAAGAATCCCGGAATAAATACGGCAGCAGCAGGTACAGTATAAAATAGCAGCAGTACCCCCACAAAGACACCAACTAGCACCATCAAACTATGAAAGATTAATTGTAACCAGGCAACTACTCGATTATCTTTTGCATAACCGTGCAACACGTCGAAGAGAAATGCTAGAACACACGCCATTCCAGTCCCCAGAATTAAAGTGCTAGCGGGGGTAAGTTCTCTCACTACGAATAAACGCACTAAACAAAGAGTAAATAGGGGAGCTTCTACACCATAAAATAGACGCATTAACTCTAATGGTCGTTTCCGCAAACGCCACCCTCCAATCAGGGTACAGACTGTTGGTATCACAATCAAACCAAGTAAGGGGATGAGAAATTCATTCTCAATCTCGCCAGCGACAATAGCATTAAATAATCCGACTCCAATCGCTGGCAACATCCAGATATAGACAAAGACTAAAAATGCAATATTCCACAGCCAGAAGATGGCTGCACCTAGGATAGTAAGTAGTGTTTTCATGTTGTTTTGAGTTTTTTACTTCCTTAGAGTTTGACAGTCTGAATCAAGACTTACGCAAATTTCTGATTTCCTTGTGAACTGTAAGACCAATTTTGAGTGCTTCATTCATTAATTGTCCGTAGTCATTCGCTGAATTAGTAGTATCAAAAGACATCAATACTGTGAGATTATTTTCTAAATCAGTGAATAATTCATACTTATTTGCGATGAAGTCATGATGACTCCTAATTATTTTTTCCACTCGCAAGGCATTGATTAAGCCCTCTTTTGTAACTATTAGAGCATCCAAAACTTCCTGGCGATTACTCAGATTGTTTGATTTAGTACCTGAGTGACTAACTGACTCTAACTTGTCAACGAGTTCAATAGCTTTAATGACACTATTATATTTGTCGATTTCATCCATCAACTTCGCCAGAAACTTGATTTGTTGAGCCTGTTTCCAGAGATAGGCATTCCAAACCAAAAGTCCTAATAGGGAGATGCCAACCAAAATAGTTAACAGCCGCATCTTCCCAGGCAAATCGTCTGGTAAATTGCCAGAATTACGCAGTACAATCAAGCTGATAGGTATGACAAAGATTAAGATCAGGATGAAAGTAAATACTTCCGTTAATAAAACAGACAACATCTGCCTCCCATTCCTGAGAATCAACCCTCGGTAGACATCAATAGCCAATCCAGTGCTAATATCGATATCAACCAAGGTTTCTAGTTCCTCAGTTGTAATCGGCAAGTCTCCTAAATTAGATGACATATCCTTTTCTTCCCTGCTTCAATCCCAAATTCATGACAAATCTTTCCGTCCTTTGCGTTTTAATTCAAACCTCATCCTCACTTAAAACCTAAGACATGAGAAACTACCTTGAACAGATGGACATAAACATTCCCTTCTATATCGCGAAATAGCTCAAATTCTTTGCCTAAAGTACCGAAAAAAGGTCTAAGCGTCCATCCCAATTGACTACCAACAAAAGCATAGAGGACTAACCAAGCTTTAAAAATACTATTGCGGTATTTCGCTTTCTCAGTATCTTGTTCGTTGACAAACAGCATCGCTCGATAAAAGAAATTGATGCCAATAAATCCAGTAACCGCGAAAATGACCACATTGAAAAGCTTAAAGAATTCGTAATCGTTAATAGAAAGACGAAAAAATAGCGTAATAGGAGCAAAGCAAAAGAGCATGACACTAATAATTGACATTGAACTTAGTAGCAATGCCAAGTATTGTCCGAAACTCCGATTGGAGCCGTAAATGAGATCGAAGAAGTATAAAGTAGGCAAGCAAATAATGAGCGTAATCAAATATAATGCAGGTAACTTTACCGCCGAAGCAAACATTTGCAGCAAACCATTAAACGAGCCAATAATTGCGCCATAAATGGCAAAAAATACCGAATTGCAAATCAGGAGTCCAACAATTTTGTTTTCCAGCCTCACTTCCTTGCTAATATCCAGCCAAAATTTCTCGCGATCGCGCAACAACTGCATTAATGTTGAAAAATGGTTCATACTATCCCTCTCCCCCTGTCGGGTATGACTTCAATACTCTCTCAGCCTTCTGTGAGGAATTTTTGGGAATTTACCCCAAAATTGTGATAAAACTTTACAAAGATAGGCAGAAGTGGCTATTTCTCCTCTTCCCCCACTCCCCACTCCCTACTCCCCATTCCCGACTCCCTGGCTAGCATGACTCAACGAGATCGATATCTACGCCAACTGATTGAAACAGTGTGTCAGGAGCCAAAAAACAGCCTGCGCTGGCGCAAAGCCATGAATCAGCTTCTGCTAGAAATTCAGCAACTACCAGGATTGACGAAATCCAATCATCCAGATTACGATGAGGTATTGGATGATACCTTGCTTAAATTAGCGGAAGAAATTCAGGAATTTGAACCCAAACACTCGTCCATAGAAACTAGTTTAGTAGGATGGATTAACATAAAATTACGCCTAAAATATGAAGTGCGAGAGTTACATTCCCAAAGTATAACTAGTAGTAAAAATAGATCTCATCCCCAGGGTGCAAAGGAAGAATTTAACGCCCAAGCAAGAAAACAACCCCTATCTCTAGATGTACCAATAGGAGAAGAAGGAAGTGAAACATTTGGCTCTCAACTACCTGCAAAAAGCCCTTGTAATCTTTGGGAAGTGCAATCTGCGATCGCAAAAGACCAAAAAGAGCAAGAAAATGAGAGAATAGGGATTAAACTCAAGCAATATATTGAACAAGATCCAGAAAGAAGGCTTCAAAGCTGTCATCCTCGCCCCTATCCTAATTGTAACTGCCAAATCCTAAGTCAGCGGTTACTCTTAAAATACCCACCTGATAAAATGGTTGACATAGCGCGGGATTTAGAAGTCAACTATAATACCTTAAACTGGCATTGGAAAAATCGAGGAATTCCCCTCTTACAAGAAATAGCCAAAAATTTAGGATATCAACCCGATAACGACTACTAACGAAATAATTTTTAACCTAATATCATCACCAATTACCTCCAAAAAACCTCTGCGTACCTCTGCGTTAACCTCCGCGCCCTCTGCGTTAAAAAAAAATCATCATACTCACCCCAAATTACGAACAAAATGAACACCCCTAATCTCACAATCCCCCTCAATAAAACTCCAAAAAACCTCTGCGTACCTCTGCGTTAACCTCCGCGCCCTCTGCGTTAAAA
>NZ_JAMZMM010000175.1:11534-12551 GCF_024178385.1 Limnofasciculus baicalensis BBK-W-15
TCACCCCAAATTACGAACAAAATGAACACCCCTAATCTCACAATCCCCCTCAATAGCAGCATCCACGATATGGCGCGACAATTTGCCGCCCAACAACTCACCCCAGAAAAAGGGATGGGAGTATATCTAAATACTTTATCAGTTTGGGCAGTTCACCGCTATCTCAAATGGTTACAAATTGAAAGTGAACCCAGCAATAGTGATAGTTGGCATCCTGGTTTGCGTGCCCTATTTGATGTAGCGGATTTAGTTGTGCCCAATTTAGGAAAATTAGAATGTCGCCCCATACTTTCAGGGGAAACTAGATTAACTTTACCACCGGAAGTAACAAAGGATCGGATTGGTTATATTGTAATTCAATTTTGCGATCGCCTCCAAGAAGCGCAACTCCTCGGATTCGCCCCACCATTGGCTGCTAATTCACTAGATGAATTAAAAATTACCGATCTTCAGCCTTTAGATACTCTCTTTGATGTATTAGAGACACTTGAATCAAACTTAGTCGTTACTCCTGAAAAGACACCTGTTGACTTGAGTAAATGGTGGCAAAATATTTTCGATAGAGGTTGGCAAGCAGTAGAGGAATTGCTGCCACCCCAAACTATTGGTTTAGCCTATAGAAATATGGAGGTAAGACGGGCTAAACTAATTGAGTTGGTAACAAATAAAAATATTCATCAGCTTACTTTAATTTTTACTCTTAAACTGGAAAATCCCGAAGAATTGGGTATCCATTTGCTACTTTTACCCTTTGGCAAGGAAAATCAGTTACCGCCTCAAAGCCCATTGCCACCTGAGACGAATTTAATGGTGCTGACAGAATCTGGGGAAGTCTTCCGGGAAATAACTGCTAAAGAGAAGGATACATTTATCCAATATGAATTTACTGGACAACCGGGTGAGGGATTTAGTATTAAAATTGGGTTAGGAGAGGCTAGTATTACAGAAGCATTTATAATATGAAATGGGTAATGGCTAATTGCTCAAATAAATAGCCCATAGCAAGAAAGCCCCTAG
>NZ_JAMZMM010000017.1 GCF_024178385.1 Limnofasciculus baicalensis BBK-W-15
CTCAACCTCTCCCTAATATTTCCCCCCTAACCAACCAAACAACAAAAACCCTCTGCGCACCTCTGTGTAAACCTCTGCGCACCTCTGCGTTAAAAAAAATCCTCAAAAAACACCATGGAATTCAACTACACCTACCAAGGCAACACATCAGTCAACCAAAACGGCGCAAACACCCAAATGTCCTTCTCCCCCGACATCAAGCGCCCCCCCACATATTTTATCGGTGAATTGCGCCAAAACGTCGCCTTTCGCGAAGCAATCAGCGCCCTCCACGATGTAGTCATCTCGGACTTAAGATACCAACCCAAAGACAAAACCGCCTACCAAGAATGGCGTGCCAAACAAGAAGAAATCGACTGGCAACTCGTCGCATTCCAAAGAGAAGAATTAGCCGACAAAATCCAACCACTACAACAGGAGTTAAACCAATTAAACCAGAATAGTTATCAACGATTAGCCCCCTATTACAAAGCTAGGGGAGAATTCCAGCATTACGTTTGGCAAAAACAACTAGATTTCTATTTTGTCTTCGATCCCGTCATTACCGTACATCCAGATGAAGTATTTTTTGAATGTTTTAGTGTCGATGAATCCAGTTACGGGCGATTAGGTGCAAGTTACGAAGTATTCAAAAATATCAACGAATTCGCCTGCGGTACTACTAATGTAGATTATTCTGCTGCCCTTTACGACGAATTTCAGAAAATCCGCAGCTACAAAACTACCCAATTTCAAGTTGATCCCTCCGGATTTGAAGTCCAAACTACTAACGAGGAAGCCTATAAAGAAGTTAAAATAGATTTACCCGATAGTTGGGTAAGAGGTTTCCTGCAAGTTAGTTCCGCCATGTCATTACCCGCCACACAATTTGACTTGCATCCGATGGATATTCATAATATTTGTTTTATCCTGCGGCGGCATAAAGAAAAGAAAGGTCCCCGGAGTATGCGCTATCATTTGAAACCGGGGGAACCTGTCCGAATTATCTTTGATCCTTGGGGGACAGAAGTTATTTGTTATCGTTCTATTTATACTGGTTCTCAAGAACAAGAAATTCGCATTTGGGGCAGGCGGAGAATTCATATTCTGGAACGATTAATTCCTGTTGCTAAAAAGTTTACGGTTCACCTATTGGGAACGGGAATGCCCTCATTCTATGTAGCCGATCTAGGGGATATGTCTTTTACGTTAGGATTATCAGGATGGACTGCTAATGATTGGTCGCAATCTGGTAATTTTGATTTAATGGCTCCTCGTGGGGATGTGGATGAATGGACGCAGAAACTAATTTTTGATGCCCTGCGAGAAAATTGGTTGGAAAGTCCCGATAGTTTAGCCCAACGTTTGAATTTAAGTCGGACATCGGTATTGGGTGCTTTAGGTGCTTATACTCAAGCAGGAAAGGCAATTTACGACTTGAATAAGCAAGTTTATCGGGTGCGAGAATTAAGTCGCGAACCTTTACCAATGGAAAGGTTAAGATTTGCTAATGAACGGGAAGAAAAAGCCAATCTTTTGTTAGGTAAGAATGGGATAGAGATAACATCAATAACTAGCGATACCGCAGGTGCGATTGCATTACAAGGTTCGGTTCAGGATCAATGGACAACTTATAATCCATCCTTGACAGTTGATTCGGATGAGCGTATAATTAAAGCTACATGTACCTGTAATTGGTATCAACAAAATAAACTATATAAGGGACCTTGCGAGCATATTTTAGCCCTGCGAATGCAGTTTACTCGTCAGTCTCAGTAAATCGCGCGATTTTTTTATTTTTATCTTCAATATATAGCAACCGCCACAGCGGTTAGGACATAGAGGGATTGGTAGGGGTGTTAGCGTTAGCTTGGCGCTAGCCTAGCAAGAGGGCGATAACCTTGGCAACAAACCCTAAATATTTATATCCTCTTGCTTCACCCTCCCCTCACTATTGATGCCTTAACTGCCTTGTCTATTGCTATATCTCTTGCCATCATTTTAATGGTAACGGAGTTGTTGTGCTTTCATCACCGCTACTACTTTCATCCCATCTCCAATTGGCTGAAATCGGTTGTCTTTAGCAGTGGTTTCTGGATGATCGTAAATTTCAGCCAAACCAAGGCTGAGGAGAGTCAAGACAAGGGTTGTGGCAATTAGGTTGCGAGTAAAGGTTAAATTGAACATTACTTGAGGGGGTGCTAACTATTTATACTTAAAGAGTAAAATTCCCTTGATGATTGTAAGACTATCAGTATGCAACTAATTCAGTATGAATATCTAGGGCATGGGTAATTCTACGTCAGTAAGCGACTTTGGCAGGATGGGGAGTGGACAATCTGCTAAGTGGTACTGCGTAAATTAGTTTTACGGTTCCGGGATAATGAAAATACCATCCGATGATGGAGTTCTATTTTATAACGATCCGAGCTTTCCCGATCGGGGAAATAGATCTCTATAGTTAACAACAGGAGTGTAATTAATGTCAGTCACTATTGAAGTCGATCTTAAGGAAATTTTAGGTCAAATCAATCAAAAACTAGATAATCTTCAAAAAGATGTCACGGATATTAAATTAGGATTAAGTGAAGTTAAGAGTGAGGTTAAACGCCTTGATGATAGAATTGACAGCTTAGAGAAACGTCTCGATCAAAAAATTGATGGGTTGGAGAAAAACCTAGATAGCAAAATTGATGGATTAGGAAAACGACTGGAGAATCAAGAATTTGTCAGTCGAGGGATATTAGTCGCCTTAATCGTGGCGATTTTGGGGGGATTGGCGAAATTGTTTGGCTGGGTAGGAAATCCTTGAAATGAGAGAATGTACTTCCAGTTACTTACCTACCAGGGGTTGCGGATGCCTTTTCTCAATTTCAGCGATAGGTAATAATAAAGTATCTTCAATTTCTTGTCGTACAGATCGAGTTAAATTAGAAGTGCTATTCAAACAGTCTACTAATAATATAGTAGCATGGTGATACTCCTTGAGCAATTCCTTTTTATCTTCGGTAAATATCCAAGGTTTACCATTGTCTGAGAGAAGCGCTAAATCGGGATATGGATCGCGATTGCGATCGAGTTGAAGGGCACGTTTAAGGCTGCGATCCAGATTAAAAGCAAGATCGAGACTAAATTTAAGGAAACGCGCAAAGTAAAAACCCCGAACCGCTGCTGCTTTATAGGGAATTCCTTTCCCTGCTTTCTGTTTTATAGCGCCAATAAATCGCTGTAAGTACTCATCTAAAGCTAAGATGGCATCAACCTGTTGCTTGATTTCCCGTAGAAAATCATCTGGACTAGCCATCATGTCAGTCATTAGCAAAAAAACTTCACGCCAACGTTTTTCCGTGATGCGGAGGATTAATTTATCTGAAGTCTGCCGATTCCAACTAGAAAGAAATGCTTTGGCAGTAAAATACTCATGAAACGTCAAATGAGAGAAGGAATAAATTTTTCTGCTTCGTTCTACCAATAAACCATGTTGCGCCTCAATAGATTTTAACACCGCTTGGCTATCAAGTTCTAATCGATCAGGATCGCTGTTTATATGGGGTAATCTCCGCAAATAGTCTGCCATGTATTCCTGAATTTTGTCCTGTGCAAAAAAGTAATTCCCCTCCTCAAAAGTCAATAAAGCAATATGAGCGATTAACTTAATCTTATGTGGTAAATTCAAATCTCGATAAACTTCATCTCTTTTAATCCCTCTGTCTAGATCCCATTTAGTGAGGAGAATTTCCAATCCTTCTTCATATAGCTTGGCTTTGTGAGAAGGAAATTCTGCTTTAGCTTGGAAAACTAAACAACTTAAATTTAGCAATATTGGCGTAATAGCAATTTCCCGAATTGGCTGATTATCTTGCTGTTTCAGCTTTTCAAGAAACTTAATCGCCTTAGCTTTTCCTTCTTCTTTTTCAGATGGATTAGCAACTGCTACAAACCAATTTTTAGCAAACTTTTCAATTTGGGATTCGTTAAAATCTGCTGCCTCAACATATGTAAATTCTGGAAAGCTATACTCTTGAGCAGCAATTCGACAGGTGATGATAAATTGGTTTTTATAGTACTTGTTACAAAACCTGCGAATCTGTTTAACTACTTCATTGCTATCCTTTGTTGATACTTCATCTAAGCCATCTAGCAAAATTAATGATCTACCATACTTAACTATTTTCTCTGTTAACGATTCATCGGCAATATCGCAATTCTCTAATTCTCGACTAATGTAAGCCAATAAGCTGAAGTCTCTTGTCTCTCCAGCCTCCTCAGCAAAAGTCTTCAGTCGGATAAAAATTGGCACTCGATTCAATTGTAATTTACCTTGATTACACTGAATAGCTATATGCTGCAAAAAGGTACTTTTCCCAGATCCTGGTTTACCCAACACCATTAATTTACTATAATTGTCTATTGCCATCAGCCCTGACACTCGTTTTTCACATACCTTACTTAAACCAAAACGATCGAATTCATCTGTAGTTGGGTTATAGATTTGCGGTAAATCAGAACGTTCTAATCTTTGGTAGCTGGAGGGTTTCTCTAGAATGTTGACATCAACATAAAGGTCATTCAAATTAATTGGTGTGGGAACATCCAATATTCGCATAGTACCGCACTGTTCTTGAAGTTTTGAGTAACATTGCGATCTCATCCGGGGAACAATCTTAACAATTAATCTCAGGAAATCGAAATCTATGATTTTTGTACATTCGATGTTTAGTAGTGAAGATATTTTGGTAAAAACATTACGATCAACTGGCTCACCTGCGAAAAATTTATTGATTGGTTGATCGCTTAATTTACTATACTTAGCTAGTATCTGTAATTTCTTTTCAAAACTTAGAGCGTGATGCTGCTTTTCATATTCAAAATTGCTACAAACAATACTTATGTCAATTTCCAGTCGTTTCGATAGTAAATCGACTTGCTGTTGAATAGATAGATCATTAATTCTGACATATTTCCTAAACTCGTTTTCGAACAGCTCTTTCTGATCGTCTATATTAGAGGATATAGTCTGTTTGGCGGTCTGAATAATTATATCATCAGATTTACTTTCTTCCTTGTAATTATTTGTTGTATTATTACTTTTTATATGTTTCTCGACTAGATCTTTAAATAGTTCATTAAAAGCCTCACGTTCACGATCATTCTTTGCCTCAATTACTGATGGAACAATTTCTACCGCCTGTTTAACCAGTTCGAGTTTTTCCGAAGCCACCTGGAATAATTGCGCTCTTTCCATTAGTTCATCCAATTCAGAGTGTGAATTGGATGAACTTGAATACTCTGAAACCTCCTTCGCTCCCATTTCTATAAATTCATCATCCGTAGCACAGGCATCTTGCCTGTGGGGGGAAGTCACTAACTCATTTTCCTGCTCTACTTTTACACAATTGGTATCCACCCCTGAACCCTTAGTTTTATCGTATTCCAGAGTCAGGAAGCGAAGTAATTGGAAAGCCTTGCCCGTACCTTTACCATGGAAGCTGAATTTTTTATAAACTTCGGTGAGACGATAGTTAACTGTCTGTAATGAGATATGTAAATATGCTGCGATCTCATGATCCTCTTTGTCACTGCTAAACTTGCTTAAGAAAACAGCCGCTTGATCTGCGGAAAGTTCATATTTACCAGCCATCTTTCTCAGAAAATCGTGCCACAACATCTACTACTATCCCGATCGCGTCACCACCAGTCTACCTATAAAGATATCATTCAGAGGAATATCCCACCAATATTTAGAGTTATCTCTGGCAACTTAGAGTTATCTCTAAAATCAAGTTTATGGATAACTCTAAAAAAAGATTGCAATACTGAAGTCAGTTAAGCAATTGAGGTAATATCAATGGAAATTATTCTTCTCTGGCTTCTGGAAAAATCCTGCGAACAACTGCTAGAAGTGTTATTCACAAAACTGGTAGATTGGTTGCTGGAAAAGCACACCCAACAGAATCAGCCATCCCACCAATCCTCTGTAAAAAATTCATCAAGGGGAGAAATTGAGGCAGACAAGTAAACCGAGGAGTAAATGGAGAAAGTGCGATCGCATCTGACATCAGTTAAGCCGATCGCATTTTAGCCGAAACCAGAGTACGATTAACTTAGCTCTTGCTAACTCTGCGATCGCTTCTGTAAATTTATTACTCACAGGACTTAGGCAAAATCTGTGACTCAACTATATATACTAGTGTCCATTACATAACGCACCCTACAGATAGAGCGGGAGCATCTCCCCATCTCCCTATCCATCACCAAGTAAATTCCATTGACGGTTACAGCAATCTAGAGCTACAATCCAAAAAGAATGTAGAATCAAACATTCCGGCACTCTAAAAGCAACAAGCTTGTCATTGCCGCTCAATTACGCGCAGCGGTATTCGTTGGTAAACAGCCTTGCAATTCGGACGGTGGATCGCCGTTCATGCGCATAGCCAAAACACGCATCACTAGCCTGCTCTTGACTGTGCCTACCCACACCCTACCTGCTATTCCGGTTTGACTTTCTTAAAGTGAATGAAGCAGGTAGGGTGTGGGTAGGCTGGAGTTGAGCAGTCTAGTCCAGAGGGGTTTACGAAGGGGCAACCAACGAATAGCTGTGCGTTATTTTTTTATTGAAAAATAGGACTAAAAAACATAAAAATATTATCCCTTCTTTGTGTACCTTTCCGTCCCCCTTTGCGCTCTTTCCGTTAAAAAAATCCTATTGTATGAAATTGAGAAGCGCTATAGATATTGGACGAAATAAAACATGCCCTAGGAAGCAGATTTATGAGTTCATCCTTATGTCATTAAAAAATAACCGCATCCTCCCACTAATTACTCTATTAATATTAATAAATCCTCATCCTGTTTGGGGATCTACAAATGCTGGATCGAGATCGGTAAATTGCGATCGCAGTCAAGCCTCTTCAGTTAACCTCTCCCAAAACTATTCTACTATTAGTAGAGGGAAGTTTAATCCCTCGTCAAAATCACTAAATCGCCCTAAAACCGCTTCATTTAACCTCTCCCCCAACCCCTCTCCTAGTAGGAGAGGAGTATTTCTTCACTCCCTCCTTCCCTTAGAGGGAAGGGGGGTTGGGGGGGTTAGGTTTTCCTTATCTCAACACAATGAGAATCAAACCAAACTGCTCCTCAGCCAAATTTTCGCTCCCTCCATTAACGCATATTCAACTCGTCCATATCCAGAAATCGAGATTCCCAATGAATTTACAGATCCCCGACAAATACAATCCCAATTATTAGCAAAGATTGCCCTAAATTATGCAAAAATTGGACAACCAGACGTAGCTGAACAGATATTCTCAAAAGCAATATCCTTAGCAGAAACAATCAAGGCTGATGATAGTAAAACTTCAGCTTGGCAGGATATTGCTATCAATTTAGCTAAGGCAGGTAAACTGTCAGATGCCTTAAAACTAGTCCAAAGATTCAACTTTTCCCCTAACTTTAATCAATCCTGGTTATTAGGGAATATTGCGGTTGCATTGGCAGAGGATGGGCAGTTGTCAGAGGCATTGCAAATCGCGAAAAAAATTCCAGATACCTCTCAAGAAAATAGTGCATTAAACCAAATTGCTTACCAATTCACAGAAGCAGGGAAATTATCCGACGCTTTGGAGGTGGTGAAACTTCTCGACTCTAACTCAGATGCACTACAAGGAATTGCAGATAAATATGCTCGCATCGGAAAATTTGCCGAAGCACTGGAAATCGCCCAAAGGATTCAAGATGGAGGGAGCAAAAATAGAGCATTAGCTAATATTGCCACCAGCTATGGAAAAGCAAGAAAATTCTCTGATGGTTTACAAATTGCCCAAAAGATTGAGTATGAAGATCTAAAAAATTCGGCATTAACTAATATAGCCATCGATTTAGCAGTAGCCGGAAGAATGGCAGATGTTTTGCAACTAATACAAACTTTTGACAATTATTCAAAAAAAATAGCGGTGGTGGACATCGCTATTAAATTAGCAGAAATTGGTCAATTTTCAGAAGACTTGCCCATCGATCAAACCCTAACCGAGGATGATGAGAAAGGATATTTATTAGCTGCTGTGGTTACTAAATTAGCAGCCGCAGGAAACTTGGATGATGCAAGTAAAATTGCCCAAATAATTGAGATGGAATACTTCCAAGTTATTGCCTTGTCTGAGATATCCACTTATTATGAGCGAGGTGGAAAAAGAGAATTAGCTAAAAATATTTTAAAACAAGGATTCCAAATCGCAAATACAATTAAAAATCCCGAACATAAAGCAGAGACTTTTGGTATAATCGCAGCTAAATATATAGAAAATGGGCAAATAGAATTAAGCAAATCTATTCTCTCTCAATCCATAGAGATTGCCAGAAATATCCCCGAGCGAGAACAACAAGAATCATCATTATTTTTGATATCCAGTAACTTGGTAGAAGTGGGTGCAGTTTCAGAAGCATTACAAATTGCTAACAGCTTCAATGATGAAGTAAAACAGTTAGCAATAACTCAGATAGTATTCAAATTGATCGAAATAAAAGAGTACAGTCAAGCCTTAGACTTGGTAAGTCATCCAGAGACGGAGCATCTCAAACGAGAGGTAATGAGGAAGATTGGTTCCGATTTACTTAATTCGGGTGATGATAGAAAATTCGATCGACTATTAGAGTTGGCTGAAAATTCAGAGAATGATATTTTTAAAGAGTGGGGATTAGCGAATATAGCTGTAGAGTTAGCCGCAGCAGGAGAAAGAGAGCGAGGATTACAGATGGCTCAAACTCTCACCAATCAGGAAATGAAAGCATCAGCCTTGATTAAAATTGCTGAAAGTTACCGGAAATCGGGACAAAATGAGCGAATATCCGGTATCTTGAAGGAAGGTTGGGAAATAGTTGAATCGGCAATAATTGCCACAAAAAATAGCGAAAATTTATCCGCAAAAGCATCACTGCTGGGAAAAATTGCCGTCCAGTTTGCTGCCGCCGGAGAAATGGAAAAAAGTCAGGAACTTTTAACTCAAATATTGAAATTAATCCAACCGATACCAGATAGCTATCAAAAAGCAGACTTGTTGGGCGATATAGCTAGAGATTTAGGTTATGGCGGACAATTTACCCAAGCATTAGAATTAGCACAAAACATCAGCCGTGAACCTCAGAAATCTGAAGTATTAGCTATAATAGCAAGTACGATGGCAGCCGAATCGGGACAATTTGAACAAGTCTTGAGGGTAATCGCCACAATTCCCAACGATTCGCGGCGAGGGTTAATCTTCAGCAACATAGTTTTGGATGCGAAAAAACCGGAAGATTGCGATCGCATTTTACCCTTAGTTGAAACCATCACCGATAACTTCGCTAAAAACATAGCCTTGGGTGCTGTGGCTTCCTGTTTTACCCAAACTGGACAAACTTCCCGCTCTTTACAGATAGTAGAAACTATCTCTGAGCCAGATCCAAAAATTTGGGCATTGAGGGATGTTGCTACCAGTTTAGCCAAAGCCGGAAACAGCCAAGAAGCATTAAAAATTGCCCAAACTATTCCCGATGAATCAACTAAAACATCAACCGTAAGTCAGATAGCTTTTATCTTGGCACAAATGGGAAAACTAGATGAAGCCCTAGGAGTAGCTAAAACTATCTCAGAGCCTTCTGGTAAAGCCGACATTTTTAGTACTGTGGCTGTCAAGTTGGCGGAAAAAGGACAAGAATCACAAGCAACTTCGCTTTTTGCTCAAGCTTTGGAGTTAGCATCAACTATTTCAGATGACTATGACAAAGCTTATATGTTAAGGAGGATAAGCTTTACTTTAGCCGAAGCCAAAAAATTCGACCAGGCTCTCAAAGTAGCAGAAACTATTTCCAATCCTACACTGAAAGATGAGGTATTGAGCTACACTGCCATCAAGTTAGGAGAATCAGGCGACGTTAAGAAAGCGATAGAGGTGGTAAAAACTATTTCAGATACCTCTCAAAAAATTTGGCCATTAACTAAATTTCCCGCTCAAATTGTTGCCGGAGGTGAAACAGCCCAAGCTGAGTCTATTCTCACCCAAATCGGTAATTTGCTCCAAGGCACTCCTGATGATTTGGTGAAGGTTATAAATTTACATAATCTGGCGATTGCTTGGGTAAAAATAGGCAATACTGACACGGCTGTAGAGCTAGCTCAAAGTATGTCCTTTAAGTCTGACAAATTTGACACACTAGGTGGCATAGCTTACGAGTTAACCTTGGCAGGAAAATTGGATGGAGCAATGAAGGTAGTCGAAACTATTACCGATGATTCTGGAAAATTCAAGGTGTTAATTCAAATTGCTCAAGCCTTAATTGAAAACGAACACAAAGAGCAAGCTATTAAAATTTTAGATCGAGCAGTTGCGATCGCAAATCGGATATAATCGGTACGGAGACATAAAAAAAATATCATAAATTTGTAGGGCAGGCATCTTGCCTGCCAATAAGAAAATGGCAGCGAAAACCAGAAGTTATCAAGAATACTTAATTGAGTCGCTCAAAGAGCCTTCAGAAGCAGCTTTATATCTCTGGGCAATTTTACAAGAAGAAAATCCTGAGTCAAACTTGTTACCTTTGGCACTTAGAGATGTTGCTGAGGCATTGGGAGAAGTCAATCTCTCTCCAGAGGAAGCCAAGCTACATTTGGATAAACTGGATGAATTGATGAAGAAAGGTGGAGTTGAAACAATTTATGGTTTGTTAAATTGGCTAAAAACATTAGGATTGATCCTGACTGTTGTTGTCGATGAAGATGCTGAAGATCATCTCAACAAGATACCTAATGCTTCTGAAGTAACAGTGTAGTCGTAATTGGGTAAATTTTCGACCATAAATTCGTCTATGCCGCCGATTCAAACCATTAAATAAAGAGAGAAAAAATGCACAAACTTCTAGAATTACGCAACGAAAAGCTACTGAGACAAGCCCTAACTCACCGTTCTTATGTCAACGAAAATCCAGAATTTGGTGGAGATAATAATGAACGATTAGAATTCTTAGGTGATGCCTTACTAACTTTTTTAAGTGGCGAATATCTCTATCAGCGTTATCCCCAAATGGAAGAAGATGAAATGACTCGGCGGCGCTCGGCATTAGTAGATGAAAAACAGCTAGCCAGATTTGGAAATGAGATAGGTGTAGATTTAAGAATGCGGTTAGGGAAAGGCGCAATCAGAGAAGGAGGTTTCACTAATCCTAATTTGATTAGTAGCACCTTTGAAGCCGTTGTTGCTGCTTACTATCTGGACAACCATTCTGACATTAATGCACTCCGCCCTCATCTCCAAGCCCTATTTGATTCTGTACCTGATAATATTGTAGTATCTCGCTCTGATGTAGATGCCAAAAATCGATTTCAACAATGGGTACTAGCAAACACAGGGACAAATCCCCCTAAATATGTCACAATCCAATCAGGTGGATTGTCTCATGCCCCAGAATTTCTGGCTAAAGTATTTGTGGGTGACAAAGAGTACGGAGAAGGTAGGGGGCACAGCAAAAAAGAGGCGGAGAAACGTGCGGCTGTTGATGCCCTAGCCAAACTGAAAAAATCTGGGCTAGAGTAGAGATGGCAAAAAAAGGATGAAGGATGAAGGATGAAGGATGAAGGATGAAAAACTATAGTAAAAACTAGAACTATCGATTCATCTACAGCGGATTAGTTATTATTGTTGAGCCATCTAGCGACACTGTTTATTTTGGTAAACTTTGATCGGGTAAACCCTAAAATCGAAAATTCCTATGTCTGAGCAACCACTTACTCGCCAAGAATTATACGATCGCATTCGCCAAGTTGGTAGAGAGGAATTCATCCTGGAAGAGATGATTCGCTACGGATTTTGGCCAGCCCAAGGGGAAATGCCAGAAGATCCCACTGATGAAATTCGCCGTCGTGGAGAATTGCAACAGGAATTAGGTAAACTCCGTGCCGAAAATCGGGTGCTTCACAATGAGGAAGCATTGAGGAAGCAGTTACTTCAAGAAAGACTGGCTGCCTCGCGGCTAAAACGTCAGGAAACTAAGGAAAGACGAGAAAAAGAAAGACAACAACGTGCTGAAGCTTGGCGAGAGAAAAAAGAACAAGAAATTTCCTATCTCGGCGAAGGTGTATCGGGGGGATTAAACTATACCGATTGCAATGAGGAAAGGTTACAAAGTTACGGCTTACCTGTATGTGGAAAAACTGAACAAATTGCCACAACAATGGGAATTACAGTTGGACAACTACGCTTTCTTGCATTTTCCCGTAAAACTTCCACAATTTCCCATTATATCCGTTTTAAAATACCCAAAAAGACAGGTGGAGAACGCCTAATTTCTGCGCCTATGCCTCGAATGAAAAATGCACAACATTGGATTCTCGTGAATATATTAGAAAAACTAGAACTCCACGATACTGCTCACGGATTTCGGCGCGATCGCTCTATAGTAAGTAATGCCCAACCCCATGTCCGTAGCGATGTTATTATTAACTTTGATTTAAAAGATTTTTTTCCTTCCATTTCTTACAAAAGAGTGAAGGGACTTTTCCATTCCTTCGGCTATTCTGAAGCTGCGGCAACTATTTTTGGTTTACTATGTACTGAACCAGAAATTACCGAAGTGGAGCTAGATGGTAAAAGTTATTATATCGCAATGAGCGATCGCCATCTTCCCCAAGGTTCACCCGCTAGCCCTGCTATTACTAATTTACTCTGTCGCCGCCTCGATCGCCGATTGTCTCAAATGGCAGAAAATCTCGGGTTTGTTTACACCCGTTACGCCGATGACTTGACCTTTTCTGCTTCTGGAGATAGTCTCAGGCATATCTGTAATATCCTCAGACGTACTGAGTCAATTGTCACCCATGAAGGATTTACTATTAATCAAGAAAAAACCAGAATTCTGCGTAAAAATCGCCAACAAGAAGTTACTGGAGTAGTAGTTAACGAGCGTCCCACTATTGCCAAAAAAGATCTAAAACGCTTTCGTGCCACTCTTTATCAAATTGAAAAAGATGGTCCAGAAGGAAAGCGATGGGGAAATTCTGATGATGCGATCGCATCAATTCAAGGTTATGCTAATTTTGTCGCTATGGTGAATCCGGAAAAAGGGGCTGAGTTTCAGGAACAAGTGCAAAGAATAAAAGAACAATACCGTTTTTCGTAGTATCTAGCATGGAAATTAACGCTCCTATCAACCTACAGGATCTGAATTTTTAGTTTATAAATCAGCTCTTAATCAATCACATATAACAACAAACTGTATACTGGCATACAGTTTGTTGTGGTTTGCTATGAATAATTAAACTTAGGGATCTTGAAGCTTATTGTGTGGTAAAAGGAATTGTTACCTAGACTCATACAATGGTAACTTTATATCAAATAAATCTTAATTCCTAGTAGTGAACCCATGCCAAAAGTTGTCTCAATTCATTCATATCGAGGTGGAACAGGCAAATCTAACTTTACCGCGAACCTGGCAACAACCGTTGCTATGCAAGGAAATAGAGTTGGTGTAGTCGATACCGATGTTCCTTCCCCTGGCATTCACAATCTGTTTTGCCTGGAACCAGAAAACATGAACAAAACCCTCAATAACTACCTTTGGGGTGAAAGCCCTATTGAAGACGCTGCCTATGATGTCAGTGATAATGTAGGGCTGACAGGCGATAGCAAGATTTTTTTAGTTCCTTCTAGCGTCAAAGCAGACGATATTGCCCGAATTCTGAAAGATGGATATGATGTCAGTTTGCTCCATGATGGATTTCGTAAGTTGGTGAAAGCTCTCCAACTTGATTATCTATTCATCGATACCCACCCAGGTTTGTCTAAAGAAACCTTCCTTTCTATTGCCATCTCCCATGTTTTGGTTTTGATTCTCCGTCCCGATAAACAGGATTACCAAGGTACAGCAGTAACTATTGATGTGGCAAAGCAATTAAAGGTACGGAAGATGCTGCTAGCTGTGAACAAGGTATTGACCAAAGTTAATTTTGATCTATTGCGACAAAAAGTAGAAGAAACTTACGATATCCCAGTAGCAGGAATTTTTCCTTTATCAGAAGATCTTGTCCAACTGGCTAGTGAAGGGGTGTTTTGTGTTAAGTACCCAGATCATCTAGTTAGTAAAGAATTTAGAAAGGTGGCCGATCAGATTATGGCTTAATCTTTGGTTAAGTGATATAACCATAGTCAGATAGATTAGGACACTACTTATCTACAACTCTCCATCTATTAGAAACAATGGGTTTTGTCCCATTGTCATAACAGAAACAATGGGATCAAACCCATTGCTTCAAGACAATTATTACAACAGTATTGGCGACTGCCATAACTGATTACTGATGAATATTCATTTCAAGTCCCCTACCCAAAAGAGCAAAGTATGATAGAAAAAATGGTAGAAAAAACGAAAAGAACGACTTGACATCACTAAGTTATACAGGTAGGGAATTGGATATTAATCTACCAGTGTTCCTGTCAGAGAAAGCAACGGGAAATCGCAACCGCGCGATCGCATATTTAATGCTAAACTTTGGCATGATTAGTGAAAAAATTGATGAGACTCTCGATCTCTATTTTCAGCAATGTTCTATTATGGTCAATGCTCGTGATTTAGCGATGATGGCAGCAACTCTGGCTAACGGTGGTGTTAACCCAATCACAGGGGAGCGTGCGATTGATGAGCATTATGTTCAGGATGTCTTGAGTGTGATGCTCACCTGTGGTATGTATGATTCATCTGGTGAGTGGGCTTATCGAGTGGGAATCCCTGCTAAAAGTGGAGTAGGAGGTGGTATTACCGCCGCAGTACCAGGAAAATTGGGGATTGGCACTTTTTCACCACCTCTAGATGCTAAGGGAAATAGTGTCCGAGGAATTAAGGTGTGCAAGCAAATATCTAGAGATTTTGGCTTACATCTGTTTAATGTTGCTAAATCTGAACATGATTTAAAAGCTTGGATTGAGGGGGATGAGTTGATTGATAATTGGTAATTAAGAGGAAGCTATTTTTCACAAAAATCTTAATACGTGAATCCTTTCTCCTGACTGGATCTAAACTAATCCTTAAACAGGGTGCTTATTTTATTAGTAAAATGAGAAAAAACAACCTCAATGTTCACTATTGATATTACTATGAACCTCAACTCTGCCATTATAAAAATCTGTGAATCTACTGACTGGCACTATGGAGAAGTCTGGCTTCCTGAAGAGGATGATACCATTCTAAATCTGAGTGATTTTCGGTGCATAAGCCCCCAGAATTCCTCTGAGAGGTTAGCTTGGGAACAATTTTGGGAGTGCAGTAAAGAGTTTATCTTGAGTCCAGGTGAAGGGTTACCAGGGCGAGTTTGGGTATCCCAAAAACCTGAATGGATTTCTGATGTCTCAGTCGAGTCAGAAACTTATTTTTTGCGCAATAAAATTGCTCAAGCATTTGGTGTAAAAACTGCTTTGGGCATACCGATAATTGCCAATCATCGTGTCGAATCAGTATTGGTATTTTTTATGTTAGAATCTCGATCGAGAGATGAAAATATAATTAAATTAGTATTCACAATAATTACCAACCAATTAAGCCAGGATTAAATTTCAAATGATCGGATTGAACCGCATCAGTATTAAATCCAAACTCCAAATTATGCTACTAACTGTTAGCCTCTGCTCCATTATGGTGGTTGGCTATTTGGGTTGGAGTTGGGCCAGGGCTGCACTCAAAGAGACGATCTTCAATCAGTTAACTAGCGTTCGTTCATCCAAAGCATCCCAAGTAGAATCTTACTTCAATAACCTCCGCAATCATGTTGAGACTCTTTGTGAAGATCGCATGGTAGTTGAGGCAATGATGGAATTTAATCAGGCTTTTAAGGAACTTGATAGTCAGTCGATTCCACCTGATTGGGATATCGCTACTGCTAATTATTACAAAAATGAGTTTTTCCCCAGACTATCTAAAACTATTACAGGAGAACCTAACTTTACTACCTATAGACCAATCAGTACAGCCGCCCGATATCTCCAATATCAATATATTGCTAAAAATCCCTATCCCGTTGGCAAAAAAGACCAACTGGTAACTGGGGGAGATGAGAGTAATTACAGTAAAGTTCATAGTAAATATCACGCAATTTTCCGCAATTTAATTAAAAAATTTGGTTACTATGATTTATTTTTGATAGATATCAAAAGCAATGATATTGTTTACACAGTCTATAAAGAAACTGATTTTGGCATCAATCTAGAACAGGGGATAAATAGGGACAGCAATCTGGCAAAAGTAGTGGAAGCAGTCAGGAAAAATCCAGACAGAGGTGCCATCCAAATAGTGGACTTCCAACTATACCGTCCCTCCTATATGGCACCTGCGGCTTTCATTGCGGCTCCTATCTATAACCAGTCAAACTTAGTAGGAATTCTCGCAATTCAATTACCAGTAGATCAAATCAATAATGTCCTGACTGGCAACGGAAACTGGAAAAGAGATGGACTAGGGAATACTGGAGAAACCTACATGGTAGGAGCAGATTTGCTCATGCGTTCTCTTTCGAGATTTTTAATCGAAGATTCCCAAGGATATAAATCATTATTGAAGTCTACTGGCACAGAATTGAGGAATATTCAATTAATCAATCAGCTCAATACCTCAATTATTTTACAAAAGATAAATACCGAAGCAGCCAGAGATGCAACTAAGGGGATAGCGGGAACAAAAATAGTTGAAGATTATCAGAATAAAACTGTTCTCAGTTCCTACTCACCCCTGAAGATTGAAGGGCTGAATTGGGGGATTATTGCGCAGATGGATTTGTCAGAAGCCTATCAGCCAATCTATAAACTCCAACGATATTTTTTAATCGCCACTGCGATTCTTTCCCTAATAATTGCTTATCTAGCTAATATCGTTGTCGGAAAATTTGTCAAACCAATCGCGGTGATGATTGAGTTTTCCCGTCAATCAGATCCTGAACCATCACCAGATTTTAAAGCAATCCTACAGTCTCCCGCTGAGTTAGGTCAACTAGCACATATTATCCGTAATATGACTCAGGAAAAGCAAAAACAAACAGAATTTTTAGCACAAAAAGAGCGCGAAAATGAAGCACTACTATTAAACATGCTCCCCAGTACAGTAGTAGAAAGGATTAAAAAGGGTGAAACCAAAATTGCAGATCGCATCCAACAAGTTACAGTAATGGTAGCTACCATTTTTGGTGTAACTCAACTTGCTGAAGAAAGAGATGTAGCAGAAGTAGCAGATCTATTTAATCAGGCAATAGACGCTTTAGATGAAGCTGCCGAGCGCTTCGATGTGGAAAAATTAAAAATAGTAGGGGATCGTTATATTGCTGTCTGTGGATTAACAAAACAGCGTTTGGAGCATACCAAGGGGATGATGGACTTTGCTTTAGAAGCAACAAATATTCTCCAACAATTTAATAATCGCCACGGAGTTTGGTTTAGTTTTGGTGCTGGAATTCATACGGGTGCCGTGATGGGAGGGATTATTGGTAAGAAAAAGTTTAGTTACGAACTTTGGGGGGAAACGTGGACAATCGCTAACCAATTGCATGAGCAAACTCAAACTAATAGAATTCGGATTTCCCAAGCAGTATACGATCAGATCCACGAATTTTATGCTTTTGAAAAAGATCAAGATATTAGAGTTGACAAAAAAGGCAAATTACCCACTTGGGTAATGAAAAAGGGAGGATTGCAAGATCTGATCGAGCAAATTTCCGTAGGTATAGATAACGATGATTGGGGATAAATCTCTAGCCGTAGGGTGCGTTACGGTATGGTAACGCACCATGTAAATTCGATGTAATCAGCGTTTCCTGTAGGGTGGGCACTCCCCCTTAGAACTTAAAAAGCTTATTATTACGTTAGTGGGGAGTGCCCACCCTACTTCAGCTATAAGCTACGATTTCGATATGATCGGGATATAAAAATGAACCAATCAACATTAATCTGGGGACTGATTTTAATTCTAGGATTCCCACTTTTTAGCGTTACTATTGGAGAAATAATTGAACATTTGCAACGGAAAGGAAACCCATTAGCGAGATTTTTACACAATATCCGCACTTGGTTGTTACCTCCTTTAGCTATCCTGCTCTTGATGCAGCACCTCTTAGGAATTAAATCATCCGATCTATCTTTCCAAGTTGTAGAGACTGCTCTTGGGCTTGCCACTATTTACACATTAATTTCTCTTATCAACGCAATATTAACAACCAGCAATAGAAAAATATCTTGGCAAATTCACGTTCCTAATTTATTATTTCAATTTGCTCGTAGTCTGGTTATTATCAGCATCATTGCTTACGTGCTTGCCAATGTCTGGAATGTCAATTTAAGTAAAGTAGTACAAGCATTGGGAGTGGGTTCATTGGTGATAGCGCTAGCACTCCAAGATACTCTCAGTAACCTTGTCTCTGGATTTCTCCTAATTTTTGAGTCTCCTTTAAAAGTAGGTGATTGGGTAAAATTTAAGGATTTAGAAGGAGAAGTCGTAGAAATTAACTGGCGTGCTGCCCGTTTAAAAACTCGAAACCAAGGTATTGTGATCGTACCCAATGGTATTTTAGCCAAGGATATTATTTACAATTACACAATGTTAGATCAAATCCATGCGGATCGAGTTTATATAAGTTTCTGGCGAGAAGATTCTCCCAATCGCATTCAACAAATGCTTAAAAATACAGCCTTAGCCACTAAGGGGATTATCTCTCAACCGCCACCGGATGTCAGGCTAATATCTTTTGACGGTTACGCTACTAAATATGAAGTCATGTTTTATATAAATGACTTTGCTCGATTAGAATTTATTCGCAATGATTTTATGACTTGCGTTCATCATGCAGCTAGACGCAATGGTTTAAATATTGCCGTACCAACTAATCGGGAATTCAGACTTGATGGTGGTCCTGTGCCGAAGGAAGAGCCTAAACAGAAAATTATGGAATCTTTGCAAACAATTCCCTATTTTAGGAGTCTGGAAAGATCAATTCTCGAACAACTCACACAGAGAGCTAATTTGGAAGGATTTGCCATTGGGGAGCAGATTGTGAGGGAGGGAGATTTTGATACTGGATTTTACATTATCCTTAATGGTAGCGTTCGGCTTTCAGCCATGGATCTGCAAAATCGAGAGCAAGAAGTTGTTCGCCTATCTAAGGATGATTTCTTTGGCGAAATGGTATTTTGGCGAGGGGAGCCTAGTCATGTATCTGTTACGGTTATCGAAGATTTAAAAACAATTCGGATTGCGCCAGATGCTGTGAGCGATTTGGCTCATCAAAATCATCGGTTCGCGTTAGAAATGAACCAGTTTGTCGAACAACGGAGAAAAGCGACTCAATTAGCTATTGGCACTAACAATTTAGCCAACCTAGATACAATTCTACAGGAGAGAGGAAGCCATCCATTTATTCAGCAGCTTATGGATCTTTCTGATAATTAGGCAATCGTAAATAATTAAAGGTATGTAGTAAGCGCTTACTACGAGCCAATTTTAAATTTTTAACAAAGGTACGCAAAATAATCCCAATTTCTATTGATATCGTTTAATCGGAATTGTAATTCTAAACTCACTCCCTTCTCCTAATTCTGAAACACACTCTAACGAGCCATGATGCTTTTCAGTGACAATCTGGTAACTAATAGCTAATCCTATCCCTGTTCCGGTTCCTATCGGTTTAGTCGTAAAGAAGGGTTCAAATATCCGTTTTTGAATCTCCACAGGAATGCCACATCCATTATCGGAAATACGAATTTTAACCCAATCGCTATCTAAAACTTCTGTCTGAATTGCGATGGAGGGAGTAAAGATTTTCTGACTATTAATGGCTTGCTCTAGTCCATCAATAGCATTAGTTATGATATTCATGAAAACCTGGTTTAGCCGCCCACCATAGCATTCTACCAAAGGTAGGTTACCATAGTTTTTAATAATTTCAATGCCAGGACGATCTGGATATTCTTTGATCCTATGTCCCAGAATCATCAAGGTGCTATCAATTCCCTGATGAATATCAACTAATTTCATTTTAGAATCATCAGTGCGAGAGAAGAGCCGCAAAGAAAGGACAATTTCTTGCAGGCGTTGAACTCCCACTTCCATTGAGTGGAGTAGTTTTGGCAAGTCATCACTCAAATAATCTAGCTCAATTTCTTCAATTTCGGATATAATTTCTGGGACGGGATTGGGGTAGTATTCTTGATATAGTTGGATGAGGTTTAGTAAGTTTTTAGTATATTCGATAGCATGGATAATATTGCCACCAATAAAGTTGACAGGATTATTGATTTCGTGGGCAACACCTGCGACAAGTTGACCCAATGCAGACATTTTTTCACTTTGAATCAAGTGAGTTTGGGCTTTTTGTAGCTCCTTAAGTGTTTCCTGAAGCTTCATCTCGGCTTCCCTATGTTCCGTGACTTCATTCATCAATTGAACCTGGGTATTTCTGAGTGCCAAATGAACGTTGACACGAGCGAGAACTTCCTCTATCTGAATTGGTTTTGTAATGTAGTCTACTGCTCCCATTTGTAAACCTTTGACTTTGCTTTCTATATCAGAGAGAACAGTCATAAAAATTACTGGGATATCTTTGCTCTTTTCATCTGCTTTCAGCCTGCGGCAAGTTTCAAAACCATCCATTCCAGGCATCATTACATCTAGTAAAATCAGATCTGGCTGAATTAAATGTAATTTTTCTAGTGCTAATTCACCACTTTTGACAACCGAAACATTGAATCCCACCCCGCGCAAAAGATCGAACAATAACCGGATATTATTTGGGGTATCATCGACGACAAGAATAGAGTTTTTTTGAGGATTTATCATCGTTTATTTACTGGAAATATAGGGTTTGAGGAATTCTGCGATCCCATCTACTTCAAACTCGTCTGCAAGTGCTAATAACCGATCCGCAAATTCTGTATACTTCGGGTGCAACTGTTTGATACGGTAGCTTTCTGCCTGAATATCTGTAAAGTCACAACGCAGCACAGCTTGATACAGGGCAACGAGTTGGGATGAGGGAGGAATTACCATTTCAGCAGTGGCAGCGGAAGTGTCTTGATGCTGGATTGTTAATTCTTCCTTAGTATGATAAATCCATGTTAGCTGTAAATGGTGTTGTAATTGTCTTAATAATTCCTCTGCTTGTATCGGCTTGGGCAGAAAATCATGACAGCCAGCATCCAGAGCATGGTGACGATGCCAGTCAAACACACTTGCTGAGGAGGCAATGATAATCGCATCTTGTAAATCGGCAGACTGACGTAGCTCTTGAGTCATGGCAAACCCATCCATTACGGGCATTACCAAGTCAGTGATAATCAAATCTGGCTGTACCTCCACGGCTTTATCTAACCCCTCCTCTCCATTGCTAGCTTCAAACATTTCAAAGCCAAAAGGTTCGAGTAAATTCACTACAACTGAGCGATTTTCCCAACGATCATCTACGATCAGAATTTTGCGTTTTTTCCCTTCAAATCCAATAATCGTTCCTTGTTGAGGGATGCTATAGGTTTCTTTCCAATCTGTGGCTTCGGGAAACTCCACCTCAAACCAGAAAATACTCCCTTCTCCTAGCTGACTCTGTACGTTAATAGTGCTACCCATCATCGCCACAATTTTTTGGCTAATTGTTAATCCTAAACCTGTGCCTTCTGCCCGTGCTTCACTGCTACCAACTTGCTCGAAGGGTAAGAAAATTTGCTCTAGGTTTTCGGGGGTTATTCCCACCCCTGTGTCTTCGATTTGGAAGTGCAGTTTGGCAGCGGATGGGATAACGGATGTAACGGATGATTTGTTGGTTTTTTCGGTGATTTTATGACTAGTAACTGCGGATGGGGTACTCGATTGGGGTGGGGATGATTTGTTGGTTTTTTCGGTGATTTTATGACTAGTAAATGATGACGGATCTCTAATGACACTGACTTTAAAAGTTACACTACCTTTGTTAGTGAATTTGATGGCATTACCCAAGAGATTGAGTAAGACTTGCCGCAGACGTTTTTCATCGGCATGAATACTCTTGGGAAGTATTTCGCTGGGTTGATAGCTAAATAAAATTCCCCGATCAGAAGCTCGAATACGGCTGATTTCGACTACTCCTTCCAAAAAGGAGGGTAAATGAAAATCTGTGGGCTGCAATTCCATTTTCCTTGCTTCTATTTTAGAAAGATCGAGGACATCATTTATTAATGTCAGGAGGTGGGAACCACACTGGTAAATGATGTTGATTCCTTTGTGTTCTTTCTCTGTTAATGTTTTGGAGGGTTGGAGAATTTGAGCGTAGCCAAGAATGCCGTTTAAGGGAGTACGAAGTTCGTGGCTCATATTTGCCAGAAATTCGCTTTTTGCTTGGTTGGCTTTGTCTGCTGTTAGTTTCGCTTCTTGGAGTTCGGCAGTCCTTTCTTCTACTCGTTGTTCTAATTGATCGTTGGCTTTTTTTAGATTGATTTGGGCGGTTCTGTTTTCGTTAATCACCGCAGATAAAATCAAGGTAGTTAGGGCAACAACGCCAATAAATGATTGCAATAATAATAAAGACTCTTTGACTGATTCTCTAACAAACGAACCAAAATTATGAGAAGTACCAAAAACTGCGATCGCAGTCACCAGAATAACCAGCAGAGTTGATTCCCTCATACTGAATCGAAAAGCTGACCAAATTAACAGGGGAATCATCATATATTCCACAGGATACCTGCCCCAGAAAGCAATCCGACTAATTGCGATCGCAAAAAATAACAGGATACCAAACTCTACTACCTTTAACCAGTGATATCTACTTTGGTACTCGGCTGGTTGATACCATGCTAGTATTGCTGGAGCCACAATCATTTCACCAGCTAGGGTTGAGGTAAACCAACCCCACCATGCTTCTCCATATTCTGCCCAGGGAGTCTCGCCACTCAAACCTAGGATGGTAATGGAAAGGGTGGTGTTGATTACCAAACCGGGTACGAGTAGGACAACAAATTTAAAAACATCCCCAGACTTATTTAGTAAAGGGCGATGTTTGATAAAGCGATTAATTAGAAAGTTAGTCACTACTGGATCGATCAAGCTGATTACAGCATGACTGCTACTAACTATAATATTTGGATAAAAAAGCAAGGAATTTGCTATAAATTCGCTTAATAAAATAGCAGGCAAAATTCGATATCCTAGGAGCAAAATAGCCGCTAAATATAGACCAGATGAAGGCCAGATAGCTGATGTACCATCATGGAAATACAATGCTCGGGATAAACTGGCAAGAGAGTAGTGAATTGCAGGTAGAATAAATACTGCGATCGCTACTGTTCGATTTGGAATGAGTGAGAATTTATTTTTCATCAACTACTGATAGCTAATGGCTAATGGCTAATTGCTAATTGCTATTCCCCATTCCCATTGTCCGATACGGTATCCGCTGTGCCATTCTTCTTAAGCCTCCGGCGGATAATATTTTCCTCTCCGATACACCCAGCCTGTAAGCTGCTGTAAGTATTCTTGGGAAGATAAATTCCGCACCTTGGCATTTCTGACAATGTTAATTGGGTTAATTCCAAATTCTTCACACAAGGATTTCTGAGTCAGCCCCTTAAAATTATCTAAATTTTTATCGCTATCGCTATCTATTTCTATATCTACATCTACATCTACATCTATATCGTCGTTATCTATATTGCTATCTGGGTTTTTATAGATATTCTCCTCGATAGATATAACTTCCACATCGATAAACCTGGGGGTTTTTGATTTGTCAGCATTCGATTGATTAGCAGCTTTTTCAGCTTTATCTAAGCGTTTATTTAACTCTATTACTGTATTCTGTAGCTGATTCAGCTTATCACCCAAATTGGCAATTTTTGGCTCCATCGCTACTTCAATTCGATCGTCTAGATTTCTCATCAATTCTGCTTCTAAATCAGTGGCGATTTCGATTTCCAATGGTCTATCTCCGGCAAGATAGCTTTCAATAAAAGCGGCTAATGTAGCAGAAGCTGTTCTCCCCTCTGCCTTCGCCATTTTCTGGAAGTCTTGCCATTTTTCGTGGGGAACAATGAATGTTGCTAATACCAGATCCTCTGGGTTTCTCTTTCTCGCCTTTTTGGGCATTGTATCTGTTATTTGTTGTTTGTTGTTGGTTGTTGGTTGTTTGTTATTTGTTGTTGGTTGTTTGTTATTTGTTGTTTGTTGTTTGTTAAAAAAATTATTCCCTACTCCCTACTCCCCACTCCCTACTCCCTACTCCCCACTCCCTATTCCCCATTCCCTTCCATCCGATCGATTTCAAAAAGAACACATCGACTAAACCATCGGGGTTGATTGGGGGCAAGATCTTGTGGGGAGCCTTTACCTGCAACGGCTTCCATCCGACGGCGATCCATCCCGCGATCCTCCAAAATATTTTGCACAGTTTGCGCTCTTTCCAATGCTAAAGTCTCCTGATTATATTCAGTGCTATGAGTGTAACCCACAATCTTGAGTTGAAGATTTGGGTATCTTTGCATGAGTTGCTTGATCGGTAAAATTTTGACATCTATATCAATAGATCTTACCCGATCTGAGTCTTGACTAAAATAAATACGTGAGGCAATTGAACCTGGTTTGATCTGGATCTGATTCGATACAGATTCAACTCCGGAAATTTCGGAAAATGCCTGAGCAATCTTCTCAATATTTGTGAATTGGAGTGCGGTTCCCTCTAAGGTGACTTTTCCCACTTCAAAACGAGCTGAAATGGAAATCCCGTCGATTTGATTGAGTGCTGTTACCACCTCTTGCACCTTAGCTGCTACCTCCACTGGATCGGGCGGTTGTTCGACAACAATAATGTTATTTTCTAATTGGAAACCGGGAGCTTTTATTTTAGCAATTTCCGCCGCCTGATGGCGTAGCTGAGGATTGGGTAATCTTCCCTTTAACTGTAATTGTTTTCGCCAAACATCCGCTTCTAAACGATAAACGGCTAAGTCTGGATTAGATGCTAAGGTTTGTGTCACATTTTGTTCGAGCCGACGCTCTTGTAAACTGAAATAGTGATAAATGCCAAAAGGTATCCCAATCAAACCCAAAATTGTTAATCCTATACCTAATAGGGATAGTTTTTTGGGATTAAGATGGGGGGGTGTTGGGAAAGAATGTTGTTTATCCTGTAGGGGAGTTAGCCCAGGGGTTCCCACGTAATAATTGTCAGTATTTTGTGAGTAATTTTTGGCATCTACTAACAATTGGTTGTCAAAAAGTTGGTTACCCGTAGACGTGATAGCTCCTGATTGTACTCCCAATGATAACTCCATATCTAAAGAAGAATCTGATGGATATGGTAAGGTTAGTGGCTGTTTTTCCTCTAAGCTTTTCTGGTTTTCCCAAGACTTCTCAAACACCCTCTGTGACGCGGAGACTTCTTCTGTAAAATTATCGTTATCTCCTTCTCTCTTTGTCCCCTTTTCTTCCTCACCTCCTCTACCTGCGTCTTTCCCATCTTCTACCTTTTGAATGCGATCGAGTAATTGGAAAATCGCGTTCAAAAGTTGCTCTGCTTGTTGCCCAGAAGCATCTAGTTTTTCTTCCAATCTAGTTAGTTTCTGGGTGAGTTGAGCATTCATTTGGCGAAGCTGGGATAATTCAAAATCATCTATTGATTTTCCCGTCACCTCTGAAGAAGTTTCATTCTTGAGTAACGCAAATAAACCTTCCAATACTACTACAGTTTCTGGCTCAGTGCGATCGGGTTCCAGTCGCTCCAGCCATCCTTCTAGTTTAATTCCATTCCCTAGTTTTTTCTCCTCTATTTCTGGTTTTGGCGAAGCTGTAGTAGATGGAGATTGAGTTGAAAAATCGATAATTTCTGCACTGATTATAGGGTTGTTCGATCCCGATTTTTCAGTTTGCTCAGTGCATTTTCCTTCGCCGAAGTCATCACCCTTTATTGCTGTAGCTAAGTGAGCGAAAAAGTTCTCCAGTTGCTTTTGGGCTTCAGGAGATCGATCTGAGGATTCAGATCCCAAATTGTCTCGATTAGATGCAATCGCTGGATTTTCCGGAAATGAAGTCATATCTGACTCTACAGGAAATAGGAAATGGGGGGGGCAAGAGGCAATAGGCAAGGTTAAGGGTGAAGAGTGAAACTATTTTTTTTATTCAATCTCCAACCTTCAACCTTCAACTTTCATCCTTCATCCTTTTAACTTTTGACTCACTCTCGACTTTGAGCTTCTTCAGGTAACAGATAGTTAGTTCCCTGAGAGTCAGCCGATTGTTGTAATGGCGTAATAAATTCAGTTCCTTTGAGTTTTAGGAATAGCTCAAAGAACATTTCCGCCATATCTTTTCTGGCGACTTTATCTGTCGCAAGGAGATCCACGCGCTTGTCTAATTCCTCGAATAGTCTGTCTTTCATATCTAGCAAATCGGACTGCAATTTCTTGTGGCTAGACAGGAGATCTTCGCGTAGAGATCGCGTTTGTTTGTCAATGGCTTCATCCAAAGTAGCGACATTGCTAGACAACCGCTTACTCAGGCGATCGACATTTTGCCGAATCTCATTTTTCTCTTCATTATCTTTGACATTCATCGATTTTAGTTCATCTCCCATCGCCTCGATAGCAGACTGGAATCCGGAGGAAAGAACTTGTTTTAGATCTTCTAGCCGTCTGTTGGTATCCTCCTGTACTGCCTTGATCCGTGCATCAGTTAACTCTCTGAGATCCTTGAGGGAACTTTCTACGCTTTCGATGCGATTGGTGTATTCCTTTATCTGCGATCCGAAAAGAATATCTCGGATCTGTCCAATGTCACCAAATTTTGTTCCTAGGTCAGCTCTATCGTCATTCATGTCTCTAGCTCTCTGATGTGAACGTCTATCTCAATGAATTTAACATATACCATCAAATCAATTTCAAATATATCATATCACTGAATGATTTGAGAGAAGAGCTTTTTGCCTTAACTCTCTAGACTATCTACATTTCGGTTGGGTTCTCCATCTGTTGCCATCTCCGGAGTATGAGAGGGTTTGCCATTCTTATCTCCAGCCCCCCATTTCAAATCAATCTGGAATAGGTTCCCCAGGGGATGAAGGTTAAATCCTTCTGGCGTGTAGTTTTTGGGGAGGTAATTGTCTGGGATGGTACTCCGATTCCCATCTCGGATTGCTGAGTAATCGGGCGAGAGAATTTCAATTCCCGCTTCGTTACACTTGTCCCGAATATTTTTGTGTAGCTCGGACCAAATTGTAAACTCTTTATTGGGATAATCTGTATATACTTCTAACTGATAAGTCACCGAGGAATCATTCAGGTATCTCTGAAAAGCCCCTGGAGGTGGATCTGCTAAAACATACGGGGTAATCTTAGCTGCATTAGTGAGAATTTCATAAACCGTTTGCCAAGGTAAATGATATGAAAAGTTAACTCTGGTAGCAATAATTACTGGTCGATTGCTGTCTCGCTTGGAAGCGCTATAATTCTTGATATTACTGGATAGTAAGCTGGAGTTAGGAATGGTGACAATAATATTTAGCCCAGTGCGAATTCGCGTCACTAATAGCGATTTCTCCTCAACATCTCCCTTGACATTTTCTTTTGGCCCTGCGATTTCAATGCGATCGCCAACTTGAAATGCACGAGTATAAATAAGAATAATACCAGCTACAGCGTTAGAAACTGCAGCGGAAGAACCGAGAGAAACGAGTACACCGAGAAAAATAGAGATTCCTTGAAATGATGCTGAACCAAATCCAGGTAAGTAAGGGAAGATAATTACCCCCACCAGCCCTATAATCAATAAACTCAGAAGTCTGTAGGTGGGTTCAGCCCATTCTGGATAAAATCCAGGAAAGGAAATCGTTCCTTTTCCTAATTCTCTAAATATCGAATTGATAATTCTCAGGACATAATAGGTGACAATTATAATTATAGTAACCGTAAATAAATTAGGAATATAAGATATAAGATTGCCCCAGGCTTTATGGCTTGCTGAAATGAACTTTTGCCAAATTGTTGCTCCTAAATGCTTTGTCCAAGGAAAAAGATTTAAAATTAAAACTAGATAAATAGTAGCAAATAACAGATTTACAAGTAGCCTAATCCATTTTATTATATGAATTAAGATTTCGTTGATACGATCTGAAAAGAATGGTATATAAGGTATCTCTATTGCCTTGATATTATGTGCTAATTGATAATTAAGTTTGTTGAAAATACCACCAAATATTTTATTCGTACCAATTAAGACTGCAACAAACAAAACTGTTGCAATAATGGTATACAAAATAGCATTAGTGTAATTTAATTGGTTATTCTGGATTGTTAGAGATGAAATGAACTCTAAAGCGCGATCGAGAATACTACCCCGATATACACTGTCACTTAAACTGTACTTCTCCCTGTATTGACTAACCGCACTTTTCAGTTTTTCCAGATAAGCATCACCTAATTCTCGCGGCGTGGTGTTGGCAGCACGAGCATCTGCTTCAGTAATTTTGGCAATCACCGAATCCCCGGAAAAAATAACTGCGATCCCATTCTGATCCCCAATCATCAGCGACTCAATAGGCAGGGATGTTGTTTTGGCAAATTTCTCCACTTGGCTCGTCGTTTCTCGGGAGCGCTCTTCGGGAGATGTTTCTCCCAATGCCTCTGGAATCGCGAAGAGAGTATTGCCATCTAATACTACAGTATTATAATTACTATTACTACCAATTGGACTATTTTCCTGAGCCTGAGATAATCTGGGGCTGACAACAATCAAAAACGTTACTAGAAGTAAGGCTATTAGCGAGCGCCAATATTTTTTCATCTGTCTTTTTTCATCTCTCTTTGTCAGATTCTCAGCTTGGGTGTCTAATCTGAAAATCGGGAAGGGGTAATGGGAAAGCCAATTTCACAATATTCTACTGGACAGTGGCAAAAATTTAAAGCTTGGTATTCCCGAGTCAAAATAGTAGATAGATGGGATGGGGAGATGGGCAGATGGGGAGATGGAGAAAAATAAATTGGTTTAATTTGGTTTAAACTATCTTTAAACATGGGAAACCATTCAAGACAATGACCTGTAGTGAAGTAAAATGACTCAATCAAACAATCGAGATTCAGAGGGATTACCTAACTTAGAAGATATCTTATTAGGGACGTTAAACGCTCAAAATGAGGGCGGTGATGAATTCAGTCGTTTACAAGAATTATTAGTCAAACCCGATATCTTGAGAATGCGGCAGCAAATTTCCAAATTAGAAGAAAAGTTTCCGGAAATTGTGAATATCCGCGATCGTGTTAATAAACTAGAAGAAGAATTACCAGAGATAGCAATTCTAAGTAACCGAGTTACTAATCTTGAAAAAGAGGTTGTCGATCTGGAAAGTCAAATTGACGAACCAAAAGAACTTATTAAGATCGTACTTTCTTTAATTTCTGAACTATTGAATCATAAGTTAGCCAAATTAAAGGCGGAAATACTGGAGGAGATTGTCCCTCTGATCCAGGAACAATCGCAGCAAGAGCAAACCCTATCTATTCGCGTCAGTGGCATAAACCGAGATCCAGAGTAAACAGATAATTGCGTATAATATAGTCGATAATTTAAAAATAGTCAATTACCCTCAAAATGTTTCAATAAATTTACAAACAAATCAGTAAAACTCATAAAAGTCACAAAAATAACTCCATGATATCCTTCAAACCGCTTAAAGCTTTTATCACTAATACGGTGGCTCCAGTCCCCCTCCACACCGTCTTAATTATACCTTTCGTCCTGCAAATTGCTGCAACAGTAGGACTAATCGGCTGGTTGTCTTATCGTAATGGACAGGAAGCAGTTAATAATGTAGCAGATCAACTCCGCAGTGAAACCACGAATCGCATCCAAGAGCGTCTACAACTCTACATAGAAACCCCCCATCGACTCAATCAATTTAATGCCAATGCTATCGCATCAAATCCAGCTATATTAGAAAATTCAACAGAGTTAACTCGCTTCTTGTGGAAAGAAATTCAGAGTTATGAGGGAATTGCCAACACCTATTTAGGAAGCACCGATGGTGAATTCCGCTCGGCTAAAAAACAGCTAGATGGAACCCTCCTAATCAAGAAAGCAGGAAAAGCCACCCAAGGCAATATGTACGTCTACAAAACCGATAATGCAGGTAATGCAATCCATCGGATGCAAGTATACTCTAAATATGACCCGCGTACTCGTCCTTGGTATGGAGCTGCGGTGAAAGCAGGTAAGCCAATTTGGAGTAATATTTACACTGATTTTACCAGCCAAGCCCTCTCTATTACCGCAGCGCAACCTATTTATAATCAGCAAAGACAATTACAGGGAGTTTTGGGAAGTGACTTAATCTTTGCTCAGGTAAATAAATTTCTGCAAAACCTAAAAATTGGCAAGACTGGCACAGCTTTTATTATCGAGAGATCGGGTAATTTAGTAGCGACTTCAAGCACCGCTCTTGTCCAAAAGGGCGATCGAGACAACTCACAGCGAATTAAAGCAACTGAAAGTGAGAATAAGTTTATTCAACAGACAGCGAAATATATCGATCGACACTTTGGCAATTTAACTAATATTCGCAGTAGCGAACAACTTAGCTTTGAAATTAAAGGAGCAAAGCAATTCATTCAAGTTGCATCCCTCAGTGATAGTCATGGTTTAGACTGGCTGATTGTGGTTGTTATCCCCGAATCTGATTTTATGGGGCAAATCTATACCAATAATAACCGAACAATTATCCTATCAACGATCGCATTATCCATATCAATTGGGATTGGTATTCTAATCGCTCGTAGGCTGAGTAAACCTATTGTTAGACTCACGGAAGCATCAAAGGAATTAGCAAAAGCAGCACAGAATCAGTTTGAGGGCGGCAAACTTCACCACAACCTTGAAGTTAAGGGGATCGCGGAATTGGAGACATTGGTTGGCTCATTTAATACCATGGCTCTTCAACTACAAGAATCCTTTGCCACCTTGGAAACAAAAAATGCTGACTTGCAGCACGCAAAGGAAGCCCTAGCGAAAGCCAATGAACAATTGGAAGCTGTCTTAAATGCAGTACCCGGCTCGATTTCTTGGGTTGGTGCTAACGGATTATACCTTGGCGTGAACCGCTATTTAGCTGAAACATTAAATGTCCCTCCCAATCTGATTATTGGCAAAGAAGTAGGCTTTTTTAATAATAGTCCAGACTATGCGAAGTTTATGCGTCAGTTTATTGCTAGTCATGAAGAATCAGCATCTCAAATTATTCCGATAGAAGTTAACAGTCAAGAACGATATTACTTGATGGCGGTGCAAAAATATCAACAAGGAAGTGCTACTGTATCTGTAGGTATTGATATTACCGAACGTCGGGAAGCAGAAGAAGCACTACGGATTGCCGAAGAAAATTATCGCAGTATATTTGAAAATGCCTTAGAGGGAATTTTTCAGTCTACACCAGATGGACATTATATCAGTGTTAATCCGGCGATGGCACGGATTCATGGATATGATTCGCCAGAGAAAATGATCGCCAGTATCACGCAAATTGGCTCTCAACTTTATGTCGATCCTAGCACTCGCGATAACTTCAAAAGTTTCATGGCAGCCACAGGAAAAGTCCAAGATTTTGAATATCAGGTGTATCGTCAAGATGGCAGCATCATTTGGGTTGAAGAGGATACGCGAGCAGTGAGAGATACTAATGGCAGATTGCTCTACTATGAAGGGATTATCCAAGACATCTCTAAACGTAAGCGGGAAGAAGAGTCACTCAAGCGTCAGGTGGAAGAATTACGCATTGAAATTGACCACCGAAAACGGGCGCGTGAGGTTGCCGAGATTACCCAAACTGACTATTTCCAAGAATTGCAAGCTGCTGCCGAAAGACTTCGATTTGATGAGGATGATTGGTAATTAAATGGGGAGTGAGGAATGGGGAGTGGGGAGTGGGGGATGAATAAAACTGGGTTTTGATAAATTTATGTTAAGAGCTCGCAGGAAACGATCGACTTTCCTGTACACTTTCGGTAAAGTTAGCTACAGATAAAAATCTGCTCTTGCTGTTCATATTTCTTAATACCCAAACCATTCGGCATTAGGTACAAACACTCATTCAAGTAGCTATCTAGTCAGGGCAGATGCGATATCGCCCTTTTTCTGGAAATTGGGCGAAACCTTTAATTTTTTTTTCAGTGTGATGTGAGGATTATCCATTTGATTAATTTCCCGACTCAGATAAGTCGATTCCTTGCCATAGCCATCGGAGTTAAAGACTATAACTCAGTCGCAGTTAATCCCAAATTTAGGAAACTTTGAGATATGAAAACGCAAGAACTTTTAAATCGATATGCTGCCAGAGAAGTAGATTTTCGCGAAGCAAATCTCGCCGATGCTATTCTAAATAGCGTCAATCTAAGTCGAGCTGACCTAAGTCGGGCTGACTTGAGCCGAGCTGATTTGAGTGGTGCAGACTTAAGTGGTACTTGTTTCCAGGAAGCTAACCTTACCAACGCTGACATGGTTGGTGCTGACTTAACCGGGGCAAACTTAACAGAAGTTAACCTAATTGCTAGTGACTTGACTGGGGCAAACCTGAGTGGCGCTGACTTAAGTGGTGCTGATTTGCGTTGCGCCAACCTCCATCAAGCCAATCTCACTGGCGCAAATCTGACTAATGCGGATATCAGCGGTGCGGATATGAGTGGCGCTTCTCTCAAAGATGCTGTGTTAAATGGTACTTCTCTGAGTGGTGCAGATTTAATCGGTGCTGATTTCAATACCGCGAATCTAACTGAAAGCCAAATGAAGGAATCCCAAGGTATTTCCCATCACTGGGTTAGTTGGAATGGTAGTTGCACAATTGATAAATAGTGAGGAGCTATCCCTAATTAAACCTAAAACTTACCGAGTTTAAGAAACCCCGAGTTTAAGAAACCCGGTTTCTTCAAGAAACCGGGTTTCTCTGTAACTTCGGAGAAACCCCGAGTTTAAGAAACCGGGTTTCTCTTGTGTACTGCATAAACCTCTAATCTCCTGTATATTAAATTGAAACCTCCTCAATATCAGCCAAATTAATTAATACATTTCTATTCCCCTTCATCCCACTTTCCACCAGCCGCTGACATCGAACCGCAAAACTACAATCCAGACAGCGATTAGTAGATACCGGGATTTGAGGAAACGGTATGCTATCGTAATTATACCGCTCCAACCACATAGTTAGTCGAGATAACAACTCACTTAAATCCTGTCTAGTTTTTTCGTGTTTTACACTATCATAAGTAAACGTCAGCTTTTGGGGAGATGGTTGAGACTTAACAAACCAATAAGTCATAGAAATTTGTTCTGGCAAATAATCAGTTGTTTCTGCTAAAACATACAAATATAATCGCGTCTGCCAGTCTTGAGCTAACCACTGAGATTTTTTTGGTTGTGGATAAGTTTTCCAATCCAAAATCTGGGCATTTGTCTCATCTTCAATTAATAAATCATATACAACTGTCAATAAATATCCTGCTACATTCAACGTGCGACAATGCTCTGCTTCCCGGAATGTTTCCCAATTTTTAGTAAAAATATCTGGCGCAGCATTCACTAACGCCGTAACCCACTGTTGCAGTTGACTATCTTCCTTTACCAGAGATTCTATTGGTAATCCAAGCTCCCGCTGCTGCATTACCAAGTGAAAGCGACTTCCCCAAGTCAAATGTTCCTGTTGTTGTGGCGATACAGGCGTGCCCAACTGCTCAAAGTAAATATGCTGGAATTTCCGGGGGCAATTTTCCAGTATATTTAACTGTCCTTGGGATAAGCGAGTTAGTATTGGGGAGTCAATTTCAGCCTTCATAGCAAATCCGAATTAAAGTAATATTTTGCACCATTTTTAATCATCCCGCAAATCCGCCAGGGATTAAAATCCCTGTCTCACAGCTAAAGTCGGTTGAAACCGACTCCGGATAGGCATTTCAGTCCGTTTTAACGGACTTCAGCTATTAGACAGTGGTTAAAACCACTGGCGGTTTATCGGTAAAGGCGATTATTTAACAGTGGAAGTTGATTAAACCTCATCAAAAAATTATCCCTCGCAGCCGCTGGTGCAGCATGTATCGCACTTTGAATTATGGTGATTATTTATTAGCCTCCATCCGTAGGGTGCGTTACGCTACGCTAACGCACCAGCATCTCTATCTATGGCGCACCAGCCTAATTCCTAGTTATTTAACACCAAACCCGCCCCTACTCAAAACCCTATTTAGTCAGAACAAATACACTCCCTTCATTCCCCCTGCCAATCCGCAAATCATCATCAAGATAAGTAATATCTAGCCACCCTCGCTGCTCCCGATTCTCAATCTTCACATCCAGAGCCGTAAACTTTTTACCCGTCTCGATTTGTTCGATAAAATTATCAACAGACTCATAGCCAATTAACCGTTGCAGACCAACAATAGACCGATCGAACCTGACATTAACCCGACGTTCAGAAACAGGTTCAAATCGAGCGCAAACACTAATTAAGCCTTCCAGATAGGGTAACCCAGAAACCTCAGCAATATTATAAATCTTGGCATCTTTAACCCTAACACATTGGTAAATTTGACCCAATTGCCATAAAGGAATTCGACCCAGATTTAAGAGATCCTTACTAGTTGTATAGAGCAAACGCCAATTACCTTCAAGTAACTCCCTAACCTCCAGAGGGCGGGGATTCGGATTACGGTCTTCTAAATTTGCGATCGCAGCCAGGATCGCCATTTTATCCCTTTCTGTTGCCAACAGCCCCCGATTCTTCCCCGCGATTCCTTCCAATAATTCTGCTTTCCCCAACATGCCCCACTAACCTCCATCAATTAGAGAACTCTGCCTTAATCCTACAGATAGCCGTGGCAAAACTGCTATAATCCCTAAATAGCACTTCCCAATCCAATCACCTATTCAACTATTCTATGTACAATCCCTCTTTGCGTGAAGAACCTCGCGAACAATTAGCTCAAGTCATTCCCCTCCAGCAAGAGACATCGCTGTTAAATTGGTTAGAAGCAAGTGGTCGCCTCATCCCACGGGATAACGCAGAGGTAGAGTTCCCTAATGCTGAAGAGGAAATCTCTGAACTCATGGGAGCCGATGACACTGACTATGACGATGACGATGACGAAGAACCCATAGAAGATGACGCTTAAAGCGGGAATGGGAAATAGGGAAGGAGAGTTTTGAGTTATAAGTTCTCAATTAAACAGGACTCACGCAAAGTATCCATCTGTAGGGTGCGTTATCCTTTGCTAACGCACCATCCCCACTATAAATAGCATCCCAGAGGAAATCCTGTTAAAAATATTTTGACACTCTCAGTTCTAAAGAGGGAGTTTCCAACCCTCATCCCCAACCCCTCACCCTCAAAACAAAGTAATCAACTTGACACTCCCCGGTCTAAAGACACGGGGATTCTTAAGACATCGAGCGCCTTA
>NZ_JAMZMM010000629.1 GCF_024178385.1 Limnofasciculus baicalensis BBK-W-15
TTGGCTAAATTCGATTAATTCTCTGCCAAATATATCTCCATAAGATGCAACTGTTTGAGTGTCTATCGGTAGACAGTGAAACAGCATGAGGGCTGCTTTTTGTGTTTTAGCTAGTTCCAGCGCCTGTTCAAATACTACATCTGCTTCAGGGGAACGATCCAGTGCGACTAAGATTTTTTGGTATTTCACAATTGTCATCTCCTTTGTTCTGGTTCTAACCTGAAAATAGTGGGGTGGGCAATATCCAAAATTTACTGTGGTGCTTTGATTGCAGAACTTTTAGGACTTACGCACAGGTTGTCATCAACCCGGTTTCTTCGTCAACCTCGATTGTCTCAACCCACGATTTTTTGGAGAAACCGGGTTTATGAGCGTAGTGGTGCTTTGATTGCAGGAATTTGATCGATATTGCCCACGCTGCGTAAAATAGGGAGTGGGGAGTTTTATTGAGTAACAGGCGAGATGCCTGTTCTACGGATTGACCGGGAGCATCCCGAGAAAGGAAGAAATGGAGATTGTATTCTTGCTCCCCCCTTTGACTTGGGGGGCAGGGGGGGTAAAAACTTTGTCAAAAAACGAGTATCTTTGCCAAAGTGGGATGCTCCCGATTGACCTCCCCTGGTAGCGCGAATGAAAATCTTTCTCTATCTATATTCTCTCCTGAAATAGGCATTTTGTTGGTAACAATTTGTGTCAGTGCAGCACTAGGTTACATTCAGGACAAATTGCTCTAATCGAGTCATTCCTTTCTCAATCGATGCCATATCTGTAGCGTAGGATAGACGGATGCAGTCGTCATCCCCAAAGGCGATGCCTGGAATTGCTGCTACATGGTGTGAGTCGAGGAGTTTATTGCAAAATTCTAGGGATTTTAACCCAGTTTTAGTAATGTCAACAAAGAGATAAAATGCGCCATTAGGCTTAGGACAACTTAATCCGGGAATGGCGTTGAGACTATCGAACATCACTTGTCGGCGGGCGGCAAAGGCGATACGCATTTCTTCGACACAATCTTGAGGTTGTGTTAGGGCTGCGATCGCGCCATACTGAGCAAAGGTACAGACATTAGATGTAGCATGGCCTTGAATAGTTGTCGTGGCTTTAATTAGTTCTACCGGACCTGCCAGATAACCCAAACGCCAACCTGTCATGGAGAAGGCTTTAGCAAAACCATTACTGATAATAGTACGCCCGAAGATTTCAGAGCCGACCGCACCAATACTCAGATGTTCTGCCCCATCATAAAGAATCTTCTCATAAATTTCGTCTGAAACTACCAAAATATCGTTTTCGACGATAACTTCTGCTAGTGCCTTCACTTCTGCCGGGGTATATACCATCCCCGTGGGATTGGAGGGGGAATTGAGAATAAATAACTTAGTTTTGGGGGTAATGGATGCGCGTAACCGATCCGGGGTAATTTTGTAACCTGTTGCAGCATTCGTTGATACAATTACCGGGGTTCCACCTGCTAATCTCACCATTTCTGGATAAGAGAGCCAGTAGGGAGCTGGAATGATTACTTCATCTCCCTCTTCAATCAGGGCTAGCATCATATTAAATAGAGAATGCTTCCCACCATTAGTGACGATGACGTTTTCGGCTTGATAATCCAAACCGTTTTCCTTTTGTAGTTTGTGGGCAATGGCTTCCCTTAACTTTGGCTCTCCGGCTGCTGCGCCATATTTGGTTTTCCCTTCATCGAGAGCTTTTTTCGCCGCTTCCTTGATATGGGCTGGAGTGTCAAAATCAGGTTCCCCGGCGCTGAAACTACAAACATCCAAGCCTTCAGCTTTCATCGCCTTGGCTTTAGCGGAAATTACTAGGGTGAGGGATGGGGATACTTTACCGACTCGTGCTGCTAGTTTCATGCTTGACTTAGGTGAAAGAGTGTCTCAGTACCTATGTTAAGCCATGGCTAGGCTTTCCCCCTTGCCAAACAAGTCTAGCGCTAGGCTTTCCCTCTTGCCAAACAAGTCTAGCGCTAGGCTTTCCCTCTTGCCAAACAAGTCTAGCGCT
>NZ_JAMZMM010000630.1 GCF_024178385.1 Limnofasciculus baicalensis BBK-W-15
GAGAGGTGCTATTGGGGGCGTTTCTCTTGGAAGCGTTGGTGTTGGAACTGGATTTACGGAACCAATCTTTGAAGGTTATGCTTGATGAAGGGACTTATACTTATGTGACTATATTTCAGTAATTGTGGAGGGTGCGTTAGCTTTCGCATAACGCACCCTACGGATGGATGGTTAAATCTGGAAATTTATTGTTATTATATATATATAAATAACGGAATTAGTAGAGGTGGCAAAATGCAATTTATCAACCCTAGAACCGATTTTGCCTTTAAAAGAATCTTTGGCTCAGAGGAAAACAAAGATATCCTCATCAGTTTCCTGAATGGAATGCTCTATGAAGGAAAATCTACGATTAAAAGCTTAGAAATACTCAATCCTTATCAAGCACCCAAAATTAGAGGTGTTAAAGATACTTACTTAGATGTGAAAGCAGTCCTCGATAATGAGAAAACTGTGATTATTGAGATGCAGGTTTTAAATGTGGAAGGATTTGAAAAGCGGATTCTGTACAATGCCGCAAAATCCTATTCGATGCAACTGGAAATAGGACAAGATTACGCCCTACTCAATCCCGTGATAGCTTTGACAATTACTGATTTTAAAATGTTCTCTAATTTCGATAAAGCCATTTCTCGGTTTATTCTCAAAGAAAGAGATTTTTTAGTCGATTATACCATATACGATTTAGAGTTAGTTTTTGTGGAGTTACCTAAATTTGTCAAAGAAATAGATGAAGTAGAAACCCTGACAGAGCAATGGATATATTTTCTGAAAAGTGCAGCTAAGGTAAAGGAAGTACCCGAAAAAGTCGGGAGAGTGGCGGCAATAAGAAAGGCGTTTGAAGTGGCAAATATAGCAACGCTTAATCGGGAAGAATTAGAAGATTTGGAGCAGCGTGAAATTTACATTATCGATCAGCGGAATGCTATTAAAAGAGCTGAAAGACAAGGTTTAGAACAAGGAGTAGAATTAGGCTCGAAACAAAAAAGTCTAGAAATTGCTAGTAATCTTCTGGATATATTAGATGAAGCTGCTATTAGTCAGATTACAGGATTGAGTTTGGCGGAAGTACAGAAATTGAAGGAAGAAAGATAGGAAAGGGGAATCGCAAATATTATGAATCTATGAATTGTCAGATATTGCTAGAGAATGAATCTTTTGTCTTGTCATTAATGCCCGACAAAGATTAAAATCTCTGTCGGGTTGTTGCGAGATAAATCGAATTCAAACAAACCCAATCCACTCCCACCAAAAAATAATCCCCTCCCGGATGGGTTATCTTAGAACAAGATTAATAGAAATAATATTTCCATGGCGTAACCCCAACCATGTTTAAACTTATCTATAAAATCAGAAAACCCTTCATCCTCTTCCCCCTTACCCTCTGTCTCACCCTCCTCCTCTGTCTCCCTTGGGTGAGTGCGAAACAACCGCCCAAGCCGCAACCATGGCAAATTGAGGGGATAGTGGCGGCACTTGAGGATAGTTATACTCAAGTGAAGGAATATGCTTTCGGGAAATTAGCTGGATATGACTCGCAAGACTTGAAATCGGTGCTGAAGAAACCGGAGGATATTGCCCAGAAAGCTATCAACATCCTCAAAGATGAAAAGGTTGACTCATCTATTCGTGGCAGAGCCGCAGCAGCTTTGGGTAATTTAGGAGAAGCAGGGGCTAAATACGCCCCCGATATCCTCAACATCCTCAAGGATGAAAAGGTTGACTCATATATTCGTCGCAGTGCCGCAGAAGCTTTGGGTAATTTAGGAGAAGCAGGGGCTAAATACGCCCCCGATATCCTCAACATCCTCAAGGATGAAAAGGTTGAGCCAAATATTCGTGGCAGTGCCGCATACGCTTTGGGTAATTTAGGAGAAGCAGGGGCTAAATACGCCCCCGATATCCTCAACATCCTCAAGGATGAAAAGGTTGACTCATATATTCGTCGCAGTGCCGCAGCAGCTTTGGGTAATTTAGGAGAAGCAGGGGCTAAATACGCCCCCGATATCCTCAAC
>NZ_JAMZMM010000176.1 GCF_024178385.1 Limnofasciculus baicalensis BBK-W-15
GGATGACGCTTAATGAAACCCAACCCCAAGCTGTTGGAGGTAGTTGGGTTACCCACGCGGAAGCAAGCTACATTACCTCAACCCAACCTACTTACTCCCCACTCCAAAAAACCCACTCCCCACTCCCCACTCCCCATTACATCGTTAAAGATTGGGGATTAGTTTCAATCAACTTCGCCAAATCTTTTAGGAATCCTGCCGCATCTGCACCGTAAATAATCCGGTGATCGCAGGTAATAGTCACCTTCATTTGACGGCGTACTCCCATCATGCCATTATCCGTAGCGATGACTTGGGGACGAGATGCACCAATTGCTAAAATAGATCCTTGTCCGGGTGGTAAAATTGCATCAAAGCTGTCAACACCAAACATCCCTAAATTCGATAGGGTGAAAGTGCCGCTATTATATTCTTGTGGTTGCAATTGCTTGACTCTGGATCTTTCTACCAAATCTTTCCAGGTGCGAGATAAGGAATAAATATCCATTTCATCTGCATTTTGTAAGACGGGTGTAATCAAACCACCATCATCCATTGCTACGGCTACAGCAATATTAATGGCACTATGATATTGAATACCTTGGTCGGTATAACTACCATTCACTACCGGATGTTTTTTCAAGGTAACAGCAACAGCTTTAGCTAATAGCGCTGTCATGGTTACACCTTTGGATTTGAGTTGTTTGGATAACTTATCCAATTCATCTGTGGTAATAGTGTAAGCAACTCGGAAAACAGGTACTTGGAGACTAGCCATCATATTTCGGTTCACGGCATTTTGCAGCGTATTGAACGGTGCAATTTGACCGAGGGGTACGGTGGCGGCAACGGGTGGGGCAGGAGGTTTGGCTGCGGGAGTAGCAGGAGGAGCCATGACAGGTGCGATGGTTGGCGCTACTGTTGCAGCGACTGAAGTACTGACTTTTCCGGCAGCAGCTTCCACATCTTCAGCTACAATCCGCCCGTGGGGACCGCTCCCTCTCAAAATTGTCAAATCCACCTTCAACTCCTTCGCTAACTTCCGAGCGCGAGGAGAGGCAATAGAGCGTCCATTCCGTTGGCTGGGGGTTTCTGGGGGTGCGGCGATGGCGGCTGCTACGGCTACGGGTGCAGGTGCAGTGGGTGCGGTGGCTGTTGGGGATACTGGCGTGGCTTGGGCGGCTTGTTGCTTGACTGATTCAATATCGGCTTCTGTTTCTGCCAAAAGCGCGATCGCAGCGCCCACAGGAGCCGATTCACCTGCGGGTACGGTAATGACTGCCAGATAGCCTTCGTAGAAGGATTCCACATCCATATCCGCTTTATCTGACTCCACTACCACCACCGTTTCACCTTTCTCTACTTTGTCACCGGGGGATTTCACCCAGGAAACTATCTTCCCTTCTGTCATGGTGGAACTGAGGGCGGGCATGAAAACTTCGTGGATCATGAGGTGGTCTTCCGAATTACTGATGGTAAAATAGCAATGGTGCCAGATCCCATTTTAGCTTAACAACTCACCCTGCCTTAAATAGATTGATCCCTGCCCTAAAAGGAGAGGGGAGTAAGATTTTGGGAGTAAGATTTATTGCTCCCCCTTCCCTACTAGGGAAGGGGGTTGGGGGGTTGGGTTTTTGTAATTCCTACAAACGATCAAAGATCGCCGCGAATTTCTTCAACAACGCCATCCCGCAAGAGAATTTCTATCTGCATTTTCTGGACCAAGTTATCCCCTGGTGAGACGCGGAAAAAGCTCTCCAATTGACCCTGATTTACTTCTTGCTCGAGTTCCATCATCTGGACTTGTTGTAGTTGCTGAAGCTGTTGATTTTTCTGTTCTAACAGTTCGCTTTTCTTTTGGTTGACTTGCAATTGAATGTTTTCAATTTGTTGAGCAGTCTGAGGACCAGCAGGTTTGATACTTTGCTTTTGAATTTCTGCGATCGCTCTTTGTCCTTGCAAGTCTACCTGTTGTAGCTGACCATCAATTTGGTTAATTTGCCCCTGAAGTTGTTGTTGCACTTCTTCCTTCCAGCGGGAAGTAACAATGGCTTTAACATTAACTGGTCGCTTTAAGAGCAGAGATTGAGATTCGTCTACAGTCATATCAGTTTATCATTGAAGATGTAATGGTCTGATGGTTGTTCCTATTTCTAGGAAAACCCAAGGTTTGAGAGCGAAGGTTAAGAGCAAGGGGCTACTTGCCTTCCGACTCTCTAATTTAACTTAAATTAGGCGAACATCTCGTTAATGATATCGCGATAGTGTTCAGTGACAACGGGTCGCCGGATTTTCATCGTCTGAGTCATCATGCCATTTTCTATGGAAAATGGCTCTAAAATCAGCCTAAAAGTACCGATATTGTCGTCAGGGCGATAGCCAGCGCGATTTTTGACTTCTCGGTTCACTTCTTGGCGAAACAAGTTGTAGACTTCTTTACTATCTAAGCTAATCCCTCTCCGGAATCCTTCTGAATCCTGGCTTTCTGCTCCTGTCTCTCCTGCCTCTGGCAAAGCTAAGGTGTCATTCTGGGATATCGCCCACTGTTTGAGAGCGTCGAGGTTGGGGACGATTAATGCACCGATACAACGCTCATCTTGACCTACTAGCATAATCTGGTCGATATAAGGACTACGCAAACAGGCATCTTCTATGGGTTGGGGTTCGATATTTTCGCCATTGGTGAGTACGATTGTATCTTTTGCCCGTCCTGTTAAAATTAAATCATTCTGGGGTGTCAACCAACCCAAATCTCCGGTATCAAACCAACCTTCTGAATCGATTGCTTTGGCTGTGGCTTCTGGGTTTTGATAATAACCTTGCATAATTTGGGGACCCCTTACGATTACTAAACCTCTCTCTCCTGTGGGTAAAGGTTGGCGGGTTTCGAGATCGACAATTTGTACTTCAGTTTCTGGCATTGGTTGTCCGGCGGAACGGCGTAGGTTACGATTTGAACGACGGATATTAGTAACAGGAGATGTTTCTGTAAGTCCGTAACCGACGAGGATTTGCAAGCCGACAATTTCAAAGAAGTTCTCTAGGTGCATTGCCAGGGAACCACCGCCACTAACAATAGTTTTGAGTTTGCCTCCTGTGGCTTCTCGCACTTTTTGATAGACGATTTTATCGGCTATTTTATGGAGCGGAAAAAGGAGAGCAGATTGAATAGTAGCGCTGATTTTTTCTAGAGTTGATGGGTTTAATTGATTGATGCTCAATCCTTGGGTAATTCGCTTGGCTTCGATGTAGTGCTGACTAATGCCGAGGAGATTATTTACTAGTTTTTGCTTGTTAGGTGGTTGTTCGCGAAACTGTTTTTGTACGCCTTCATAGATGGATTCCCACAGTCTTGGTACTCCTACCATGTGGATGGGTTTATATGTTTTTAGGTCAGCTTTTACATGGCGAATATTAGTGTAAACTTGGCTACAACCTTGGGAGAGGAGGTAGTATTCTACAGTCCGTTCGTAGACATGCCAAGTGGGTAAAATACTGAGGATGCGATCGCCTTTTTCTGGTTGGAGGACTACATGGAAGTTGGTGATTTGATGGAGGAAGTTCCCATGACTCAGCATAACTCCTTTGGGTTTTCCGGTAGTACCAGAGGTGTACATTAATGTGGCTAATGTTTCTTTTTGGGAAGCAATAGGTTTGAGACTATTGTTTACTCCAAGTTCCCTCAGTTGGGAGTAGTTAATTACTTTTAATGTTTCTGTTGCGGGTGGCGGTTCGTCGGAGATTAAAATGATAAACTGAATGGGCAAATCATTGAGTCCATCTCTCAGTTTTTTTAATGTTTTGATATCTTGTACCACTAATGCAGTACTGCCGCTGTGTGACAGAATATAAAGTAGTTCTTCTTTTTCCGCTTGGGAACTACGAACTACATTTGCAGCGCCAGCAGTCATAATCCCTTGATCCGCAATCAGCCAACGGGGACTATTATCAGAAATTAAGGCAACCCGAGGGGGAATTCCAGAGGATGGTACGGTAGATATTCCTTCACCTAAAAGTGCTTGTAACCCAGATGCAAATAGTTTAATTTCTTCATACAACTGGGTGTATGTTATCGATACTTCTGGTTTGGCATGAGGATCTTTTAAGGCAACAATATTACCAAATTCTTTGGCAGCAATTGACCAAATTTCCGGTAAGGATTGAATTGAGGAGTAATCGATGAGGTTGTTTTTCAAGTTGTGATTTGGTGCGAGCATAGGGATGAAACTAAAATCAGTAGTTCAGAATTAACAATTCCCCGGATTAATTAAGGGGAAAAGGCTTGTATTTCACTATACTCTCAAACTGAAGCACAATCAAAGGACTGGAGTGGACACAATTTATTCTGGAATAACCTGTCACACATTTAATTTCCATAGCCCTAGACTAGATCCCGTAAGCCTAAACGCCCAAAAAGGTATCACCACGCTCAAAAAGCCAACGTGGTGAGGAAAGGGAACCTGAGATTTAAGGCTATTAAGGCTGTCAGGTTTTAAAAATCTCTGTGTATGGGAGACTGGGGAGTGTCAATTAGGAATAATATAAACCCAATCCTGATAATTTGGATCGCGATTTTCCGTAATTGCGATCAATTTATCTCTGAGTTTTTCCGTAATGGGTTTAGATTCAGGTAGTTGGTAATTTTCGATTCGTTTGACTGGAGTAATCTTAGCCGCAGTGCCACTAAGAAACACTTCATCAGCAATAAATAGTTCTGATTTGTCCACGGATCTTTCAATGGTGGGAATACCCAAATCTTTAGCCAGAGTGAGAATACTATCTCTAGTAATTCCTTCTAACACATCTTGATCGAACCCGGGAGTAATTAGTTGTCCATTCCTGACTAGAAATACATTCATCCCGGATGCTTCGCAGATTTTTCCTTGGGAATTCATTAAAAGTGCCTCGTCGAAGCCAGATTCCACTGCTTCAGTTTTCGCTAAGGATGACGTAATATAAGCGCCACTAATTTTACCTCTTAAGGGTAAACTGCGGTCTTCTTGGCGATACCAAGAACTAATCCTACAGGTAACACCATCTGGAGATAAATAGTCTCCTAATTCTAATCCATAAACAAAAAATTCTTTTTCGATATTGTGAAGTCTGGGAGCGAGTCCTAAGTCTGAGGTGTAAACAAAAGGTCGAATGTAAAAAGATTTATCTATATTATTCTTTTTGACAAATTCAACAATAATATTTTTGATTTTATCAGCGGGTAAATCGTAATGTAAGAACTTAGCGCTGTTGCTTAATCGCTGACAATGATTATCTAATCTAAACAACAATACTTGCTGGGGATTTTGCGGATCGATAATACCACGCAATCCACCAAAAGCACCTGTACCGTAATGCAAAGCATGGGTAGCAATGGAAATTTTGGCATCCTCAAAGGGGATAAACTGATTGCGGAAGTAAACGATTGGTAAAAAATTATTCATGGGAAGAGGTTAGAGTTTATGGGTTAGAGGTATTGGTTGTTTACGCCTTATTCTCTAGAATTAAGGCTCAGGGATTCTGGATTCTTAATCAAAGAGGTTCATGTCAGAACAACTAGAGGCAGCAGAAAAGGCGTTATTCCCCATATTTTACGGAATTGACACCCTAGTCAAGCAAAATCTCCAAAAAGTTTTGGATTCCTTTCTCCGTCATCGGGTGGGTACTCATCATTTTGCTAGTGTAAGCGGTTATGGCCATGACGATCTAGGTCGTCAAACGTTAGATCGGGTTTTTGCCGATGTGATGGGTGCGGAGGCAGCGGCGGTGCGGGTACAGTTTGTTTCTGGCACTCATGCGATCGCATGTTGTTTGTTTGGGGTTCTCCGTCCCGGTGATACAATGCTAGCAGTTGCGGGTGCGCCTTATGACACTCTCGAAGAAGTAATCGGTTTGCGGGGTAAGGGTCAAGGTTCTTTAAGGGAGTTTGGGATTAATTACCGTCAGTTAGATTTAACTTCACCAGGAGAAATTGATTGGTTAGGATTGAAAGAATCTATCAATAATAGTACTAAATTAGTCTTGATTCAGCGTTCCTGTGGTTATTCCTGGCGTGCCAGTCTTTCTATTGCTGATATTGCCAAAATCGTTAGTATTGTCAAACAACAGAATCCTGATACTATTTGTTTTGTCGATAACTGTTATGGCGAATTTATAGAAACATTGGAGCCTACTGCTGTTGGTGCAGATTTAATGGCAGGTTCTCTAATTAAAAATCCTGGCGGTACTATTGTCACAGCAGGTGGTTATGTTGCTGGCAAGGCAGATTTAGTCGAAGCGGCAACCTGTCGCCTGACTGCACCAGGAATTGGCTCTTCTGGTGGTGCGACATTTGACCAAAATAGATTACTATTTCAAGGGTTATTCCTAGGGGCGCAAATGGTGGGAGAAGCGATGAAAGGGAATCACTTAACTTCCTATATTTTCGATCAATTAGGTTATCCAGTTAATCCGAAACCCTTTGCACCTCGCCGCGATGTAATTCAAGCGGTTAAATTAGGTTCGCCAGACAAATTAATTGCCTTTTGTCGAGCAATTCAGCAACATTCTCCCATTGGTTCCTATTTAGATCCAGTACCAGGTGAAATGCCGGGATATGAAAGTGAATTAGTCATGGCGGGTGGGACATTTATTGATGGGAGTACTTCAGAATTTTCCGCAGACGGACCATTACGAGAACCTTATATTGTATTCTGTCAGGGAGGGACTCATTGGACTCATATTGCGATCGCACTTGAGGCTGCGATTGAAGCTGTAGGTATAGCTTAAGCTGTTACGCACTTAATTTAGATACCTCCACACCCCACACCAGAAAACCCACACCCCTTTCAAAAATGTAAATATCCAATTTAGATGCACAGGAGCTTATCTGATACACAATAGGAGAAGATCTCCTGCCATCGGAGGCACAGCGAATGCCAAGCAACCCATTCCCCACTCGACGAATAAGGCAGATAACTCTTCCCTTTCGTCAACAAAGGAAACTAATCCTAGCGATTCCTGTAACTTGTTTGGTGACATCATTAGCCACATTTGCTTGGCTGCAATGGAATACAATCAAAGCGGAAAACTTAGTACAACATACTCACGAAATCCACCTGGAATCGCAACGATTGCTGACGGCTTTGTTGGAGGCGGAAACGGGAGTTAGGGGATACGATATTACTCATAGTAAAGAATTTATCGAACCATTAGAATCTGCGATCGCGACAATTCCCAAATGTCTAGCCAAACTAGAGGAGTTAGTTGATGATAATCCCGCACAATCTCAACGACTTAAAGCGATTCAAGAGTTAGCCAACACTAGAGTCAATCTGTTGCGGCAAAATCTTCGGCTTTTAAATAGCAAATCACCGAAATCTTTTGAGTCATCTCAATTAGCGTCCATTATGCTTACTAGCAAGGCAACGATGGACGGATTGCGAGGAGAAATCAATCAGTTTATCGCGGAAGCGGAACGGATTAAGCTCGAGAGCGATGAACTATTAAAAAAGCAGCAAATTTCAACTTGGCTGGTTGTGATTTTGTCAGCGGCAATCGGTACGATTAGTTCGCTATTAGCAGGTTACTTATTGAATCGATTGGAGCGAAGATTAATTGAGAGCAATCGCAATTGGCGGGAAACAGAAACTCTCTATAGAGCTGTAGTTGAGAACTTTCCCAATGGTGGAGTTTTCCTATTTGATTCTGACTTACGCTATTTGTTAGCAGATGGTACTGGATTAGAAATTGTTGGTTTAACTAAAGAGGAATTAGAAGGGAAAACTATTTGGGAACTATTCCCAGAAGAAATATATTCGGTACTAGAACCTATTTATCGGGAAGCTTTAGCGGGAGGAACGATAACTTTTGAAATCCCTTACGCCGACCGATTTTACCTTGCTCATGTCCTGCCAATTCTCAACGAGTATGGTAAAGTTTTAGCAGGAATGTTAGTCGCTCAAGATATTAGCGATCGCAAAATATCAGAGCAACACCTCTGTAAGGCAAATCGAGCGCTCAAAACTATCAGTGAATGTAATCAAGCTGTAGTCCGTGCCACGGATGAAGTCACCCTATTACAAGATATTTGCCGCATCGTTATTGAATGTGGTGGTTATCGTTGCGTGTGGATTTGTTTTGCCGAACAAGATGAAGCTAAAACTGTCCGTTCCGTAGCTCAATCTGGATATGAAAAAGGGTATATTGAATCCTTACAAATTACTTGGTCTGACACAGAAGAAGGTAGAGGACCTGTAGGTACGACTATTCGTACTGCTAAAACTCATATTATCCAAAATGTTTTAACCGATCCTAGTTATTTCCCCTGGCGTGAATCAGCCATTAAACAAGATTACGCGGCTACAATTTCTTTGCCATTAATTAATGCTGAATTATCTGATGAAAATTATTGTTTCGGAGCTTTAAATATTTATGGAGAGGAACCCAATGCTTTTGATGAGGATGAAGTAAAATTACTGACTGAATTAGCAAACGATCTTGCCTATGGAATTATCACATTGCGTACCAGAATTGAACATCAAGAAGCAGAGGAGGCATTACGTTTAAGTGAGGAAAGGTGGCAGCTAGCACTACGGGGTAATAATGATGGCATTTGGGATTGGAATGTCAGAAGTAATGAAGTTTTCTTTTCCGCTCGTTGGAAAGAAATGCTAGGCTTTGAAGACGACGAAATTCTCAATCATTTAGATGAATGGGCGAAACGAGTTCATCCCGACGATTTAGGTTGGGTGATGGAAGCGATTAAAGACCATTTTGTGGGGAAAACTCCCTTTTATATTACAGAACATCGCCTCCATTGCAAAGATGGCTTTTACAAATGGATTCTAGCTCGTGGACAGGCGCTTTGGGATGATGCAGGAAATGTGATGCGGATGGTGGGATCTCATACAGATATTACTGAAAAGAGAGAAGCTGAGGAAGCACTGCGAGATAGCGAAGCTAAATTCCGTGCCTTTTTAGAATCTGCTTCTGAAGCGATTATTGTTACAAACCCCAAGGGAGAAATTGTAGTTTTTAATGCTAAAGCTGAAGAATTATTCGGATATAATCGCACTGAAGTATTAGGGCAAACGGTTGAGGTTTTGATCCCCGAACGATATCGCCACCACCATACTAATCACCGTGCTGGCTATCAAACTCACCCTAGCAAGCGTCAGATGAGCAAAACCAAAAACTTATTCGCTCGACGGAAAGATGGGAGTGAGTTTCCAATTGAGGCGGGACTAAGTTCCATTCAAACTAAAGATAGTCAATTTGTCATGACATTTTTGCTCGATATTACTGAGCGTAGACAAACGGAAGAAGAGATTAAAAGACTCAATGAAAGTCTGGAACGTCGTGCTGTTGAAAGTGAAACCCGATACCAACAAATAGTGGAACTTGCTGAAGAAGGTATTTGGGTAATTGATGCTCAATCTCGCACAACTTATGTCAATCATGCGATGACGCGGATACTCGGTTACACTGAATCAGAAATCTTGGGACATCCGATTTCTGAATTTATGGATGAAGGGAAGGAAATACAATTTAACTCGGATGTTGATCCTGGCAATTTAAGTTGGGTTGAGAAAAAAGAACTTAAATTAAAAACTAAAAATGGCACGCCTATTTGGACTTATATGTCTACAAGTCCAGTGTTAGATGAGAATGGACATCTTTTATGGTCTTGTTCATTAGTTTATGATATTACCAAGCGTAAGCAAGCTGAAGAACAATTGCGCCAAAGTAGCGAACGAATTAGTCTAGCTAATGCTGAGTTAGCCAGGGCAACTCGTCTGAAAGATGAGTTTCTCACGAGTATGAGTCACGAATTAAGAACCCCTCTCAATGCCATTCTTGGTTTGGCTGAAGCTTTACAAGAAGAGGTATATGGTGAGTTGACTCAAAAGCAACGGAAGTCAATGATTACCATTGAAAATAGTGGTAAGCACTTGCTGGCTCTAATTAATGATATTCTCGATTTATCCAAAATCGAATCTGGTAAAATGGAGCTGCAAATTGCCTCAGTTTATCCTGAAAGTCTCTGTGAATCCAGCTTAACATTTGTCAAACAGCAAGCCCATAATAAAAAGATTCACCTCAGCTCCAAAATTGAAAAAAACATCGGTAATATTGCTGTAGATGAGCGTCGCATCCGGCAAGTTTTAATCAATCTTTTAAGTAACGCAGTGAAGTTTACCCCAGAAGGTGGTAAGGTTGATCTTGAAGTTAAAAGTAACTCAGATGAAGAAATTTTACAATTTAGTGTCACGGATACGGGAATCGGTATTGCAGCAGAAAATATTGCTCGCCTATTTAAACCTTTTGTACAATTAGATAGTAGTCTCTCCCGTCGTTATGCAGGTACGGGTTTGGGTTTAGCTCTCGTGCGGCGGATTGTCGAGTTACATGGTGGTAGTGTTTCTCTCTTCAGTGAGATTGGCAAAGGGAGTCGATTTACTATTACTCTTCCTTGGACTAAAACTGATACAATAAAGCAAAATGTCAGAGAAAGAGAACAAAATCTATGGGAATTACCAAACATTCACCAAGCATTAATTGTTGAAGACTCAGAAATTACCGCGAAACAGGTGGCTCGATACTTGGGTGAAATCGGTACAGCGACAACAATTCATCCCTTGGGTGAAGGTTCAGTTGATGCCGCGCTACAATTTAAACCAGATGTGATTATCCTAGATCTTTTACTACCCAATATCTCTGGATTAGAAGTTCTATCTCAACTAAAAGCCAATCCCGCGACTCAACAAATCCCCGTGCTGGTTATTTCAGTCGTAGATGAGCGCGAGCGAGCCTTATCACTGGGAGCTTCTCAGTACCTACTCAAACCCCTTTCTCGTCAGGAATTTCAGTTAGCATTAAGTCATATTTTCTCTCAATCACCCCAACTTTCAGCTCACACAGCGTTAGTTGTCACATCCCCAACAGAACAAAAATCGCCCCTAATTTTATTAGCAGAAGATAATGAATCAAATATTTCTACCATGATGGATTACTTGCAGATTCACGGATATCGGGTAAACTTGGCAAGAAATGGGTTGGAAGCAGTTGAAATGGCAAAGGAGCAAAAGCCAGATCTGATTTTAATGGATATTCAAATGCCAGAGATGGATGGGTTAGAAGCGACTCGCTGGATTAGAAAAGAACCGGATCTCGTGCAGATTCCAATTATTGCTCTCACAGCACTAGCAATGCCTGGAGATAGAGAAAAATGTGTTATTGCAGGTGCAAACGAGTATCTAACAAAACCAGTTGGTTTGAAAATGCTTATGAAGATCATTACTCAATATATTCATTAATTTGGTTATTGGTTATTAGTTATTTGGTCTTTGTCGGGGAAATGGATAATTAGTTATTATCCGTCGTCGTGAATCTATCACTTTAAAAAACCAATAACAAATAACAAATAACCAACAACCAACAACCAACAACTAATCACCATGAATAAACAAAACTCTGTCTTGATTGTTGATGATGAGCCACATGGATTTGATGTGATTGAAGCACATCTCTATCGAGAGGCTTATAACTTAAGCTATGTCTCCAGTGGTGTTGAAGCATTAAACTCTTTGGATTCCATCCAACCTGATGTCATTTTACTGGATGTGATGATGCCAGATATGGATGGATTGGAAGTTTGCCAAAAGATTAAATCCGATCCCCAGTGGAAACATATTCCCATTATTATGATTACAGCACTCAACTCAAAAGAAGATTTAGCTAGGGCAGTTGAAGCTGGTGCTGATGATTTTTTAGCTAAACCTGTGAGTGGTATTGAATTGAGAGCAAGAGTTCACTCAATGTTACGGATTAAGCAGCAATATGATGCTTTAGAAGCAACGCTGCACCTGCGAGAAGATATGTCTCGGATGATTGTGCATGACTTGAGAAATCCACTCACAAATATTTTGCTCTGTAGCGAGTTATTATTAGATAGTGAGTCGGATGAAAGAAATCTGGAAAGATTGCAAATTATTTTCGATTCTGGACGAGATCTTAGTTCGATGATTGACAACTTATTGCTCCTGGCAAAGATGGAATCAGGAAAGATGATATTGAATCGGCTTCCTGTGGATCTCAATAAATTAGCATCAATGGTTTGCCCAAGGTTTCAAGGCATTGCCACTTATCAAAAAATTCATCTGGTTAAAGAGCTAGCTAATCCCAATCCATTGGTTTTAGTTGATAGCAATTTATTTCATCGGGTAATCGAAAATTTACTCTCGAATGCGATTAAGTTTTCGCCACCTGAAAGTGATGTAATCTTGCATGTTGAATATCCTAGTGATTCAATAGATGAAGGTAAAAATGGCAATGAAAAAATGTTATTAACTTTACCGGAAAAAGAGTCAGTTTCACAAGCAATTATTAAAGTGATAGACTCTGGCCCAGGAATTAGTGAAGATAAGCGCCAACGGATATTTAATAAATATGAAATAGGAGATATAGTGAGTGGAGTATCTCAAATTGGATTAGGACTGGCGTTTTGTAAAATGGTTGTTGAAGCTCATAATGGTCGGATATTTGTAGAAGATAATCAGCCTAAAGGATCGATCTTTACTGTGG
>NZ_JAMZMM010000177.1 GCF_024178385.1 Limnofasciculus baicalensis BBK-W-15
CTCCCCACTCCAAAAAACCCACTCCCCACTCCCTATTGCCCATTCCCTTGATTAAGTTCATCGATAGCCTCCTTAGTGCGCCGATTGGGATCTTTGGGTTTCCTGTCGGGGAATAAGCCAACTAAGAAATTATTGATACTGACACGGGTATTCCGGCTAGCGTCGTTTAGGGGTGAGGGCAAAACGCGATCGCCAATCGTGATAAATAGTAATGTCAGAATGAACGCTAGTGTCAAAAGATTGTTAAAACGCATCACCGCCTCCCAGTCGAGTGGACTAATTGGGCTTACTTCTATTCTCCCCAATTTTGTCATAACTGTGGCATGGAAAAACAGCGAGATTTAGCTCATGGTACTGCACTAGATTTTTCTTCAAGCTTTTTACTTCCATTTGATCTGAAGATACTGCACTCTATCTTCCTTCAGTATCAAATGTGCAAATCAAATTGGCAACAGCGTGGAGTGATATCAAACGCGAGATTTGTTGATGGGAACACTATAAATTCACTCGGTTTATCCTGCGCTGTAATTTTGGAAAAAAGACGGTTGTTTGAGAAGTAAACTTTTATTTATCTGAAGCTCTGTTATTCAGCTTTTATTTGAAGTTTGCGCTTCAGGTTTGAAACAATACCAATAGCCCCCAATGCTAACAGACTAAGGACTGAACTTGGTTCAGGAACTGATGCTACTCCATTATCTGTGGGTGGCTCTGTGGGAATAATGGCTTCATCCCAACGAATATAAGCCTTACCTATTTGTGCAGGACTAACACTTGGTTTAATTGAGATAGAGTAGTTTCCCTCTGCTAAAACAAACCTACCTGAACTGTAGTGTGAATCAGCATAAGCCTTATCCGGATCCCCAGTTATTGATTCTCCCTGCTCCACAAATGATGTCCCACCAAGGAGTGTGCCGAGATTAAAGATATCAAAAACATCTCCTACGGAGTAAGCATCTGTAACTTTTAAAATGCCCCCTTGTTTTGGCACTGTAAAGTCAAACGTGCCAGGGTTAGCAACTTCTCCTACATCACCAAATATAAAATCATTCCATCCTCCGGGAGAAAGTGTTATTGCTTGTGCAGATCCCGCTGCTCCTAGAGAAAGACATGCGGCTCCAACAGCAGATATTGATAACTTTTTGACAAATGTTGAAGTAAACATGAGATGCCTCAATCCTATAAAATTAATGTTTTTCGCGATCGTATCTTGGAGAACAACCTTTTTAAGGTTCAGTGGAGCATCGGGATTTTTGGACAAAATACTGAACTCTTACTTTTGGGAGTGTTTGAGAGTCTTTTTTCTCTCTGACCCCTGTATTCTTTTATGTTTACATATACTCATCCGTATTTGCCAAGATCAGTTTAAGATCAGTAGGTCAACTTCATCAAAACTTTATATTGATATACCGAGTTTCTACTAATAGCATAGACTAAAAGCCTTTCCAGGCAAGGGTTTTATGCTAAAATCAGATTTCTTGATTTGTGAAGATATGATGAAGATCACTATGAAGTAAGTGTGAAAAACATGTGAAAAACATGTGAATTTTTTATAAAAAACGTACCACTCTACAGAAAATACTTAACTTGCTAACTGATAACCACTAATGGCTAATAATTAGATTTGGATTGCTCCCATGAGTCATGAGCCATGAGTCATGAGCCATGAGCCATGAGCCATGAGCCATGAGCCATGAGCCATGAGTAATTATCAGTCTTAAGAGGATATTTAAGGGTAATCAATCACATCACAACGTAATTTGTAATTTTATGCCATCATTGTTTAAATAATTTATATATAGCAACCGCCAGTTAGGATATTCTACGCTGGCAAATTTTAACAAGTGGCTCTAAGCCCCTTGTCCTGGCATTGGCGACTGCTATAATTGGCTTATTGTCAAGACTCAGGGCTTAAATCTTCGCAAATAAGCCACCAATCTAAATTTAGGTATGACATAATCGATAATATATTTTATATTCGAGAATCACTCCATGGATAAATCCATTATTCAGTTGGTTGATGAGTTGCCAACCGATAATATTACGGTGAAAGTTTTAAGGGCTATCAATTATGTAGCGCCCGGTGAATGGAAGAATTTAGTAGGGTTTGACAATAGTATTCGTACCCTGACTGGTGAAACCGATGCCAAAGTAATCCAGAAAATCCGCGATCGCGCTGTTGCATTATATCACGATCCCAATCAAGGCTACCAAGGCGCAGTTCAACTTTATCAAACCATTGATAAAGCAGACGCAGCGATGGGTACAGCGGCTTTAGCTAACAAAATGGGTGAAAAAATCAGCTTTCTCTCTTTTTTACAGAATATCACACCCAAAGCAGATCTAACCCAAACGATTGACTTAGCCCTAAAAATTGCGGTAGAAATCATTGCCTTCTCTAAACTCAATGGCATTCCCAAACCTAACCCACAAGAGTTTGCTAAGTCTCTGGCACATAACTATCAAGACGCATCCCTAATCAGGATGATAACACTTGTTTGTATAGATGGTATCCTGCCTTTAGGTCCTGACTTTCTCAAGAAAATTCACGATATACTTGGTGGAATTGATACTGGTGTAATCGCTAAAAATCCGGCTTTTGTATCTATCAATAATGTTCTCCCAGGTAATACTCCATCTGATAAAGTTGGTTTTGTTAATCAGGGATTTAACTCTGTGACGGGATGGATGAATGACTTAATAGTCAAGACAGGGGTAACTCCACAATCTATTTTTAACAGTTTGGGTAATTTTATCCAGATTGCTGATAATAACTTGGATTTTGTGGCAGCATTTCTGGATCAAACTACCAATTATTACGAACATACCGGAATTCAAACAGTCTCTCGCCATCTAATTTTGAAAGCCCATACTTTAGTTAAATCAGAAATTAAAACAGAGGATAAAAAGCCTCGCTCAAAGGATTCATCTCCTTCTGTAAAATCAGATAAGAATAAGAAGTATGGAGTAGGCAAAACTATAGAAGTTTGGGATGAAGATGAAGAGGAGTGGTATCAGGCTACCATTGAGAAAGTGAAAGGTGATGAATATTTTGTCCATTACGTCGGTTACCCTTCATCCGATGACGACTGGGTTGAAGAAGATGATATTCGTTTTCGCGATCGCACTTCATCCGACGATAATGGATATACTGTGGGTGACAAAGTGAAAATTTGGGATGATGATGAAGAGGAATGGTATTCTGCCACGATTGAGAAAATCAAAAAGCACAAATATTTCATTCATTACATTGGTTACGGCTCTTCTGATGATGAATGGGTTGATATAGACGATATTTCCTGACTTATGTATCAAAATTGTTTGTAGTAGGCACTTTAGTGCCTTCTTTTCCTGTGTTTACAAGCACTAAAGTGCTTACTACTAACTGATTGTTTGTAGTAGGCACTTTAGTGCCTTCTTTTCCTGTGCTTATAAGCACTAAAGTGCTTACTACTAACTGATTGTTTGTAGTAGGCACTTTAGTGCCTTCTTTTCCTGTGCTTATAAGCACTAAAGTGCTTACTACGAACTGATTTATGATATTATTCTGTAGATGCCCGACTTCTTAGAGAAGTCGGGCATCTACGGATATAAAATTATAATGCTGAAAACAGCTTCGCAACGCTAGGCTTAGTCACTTTCCCCATCGCATTGCGAGGTAAATCTTCAACAGTAATAATTTGGGTGGGAACCTTATAAGTAGCCAGTCTTTCTTTTGCCCAACTTCTCAATGTTTTTAACGTCAAATTACTTCCAGATTGCAATACCAAAGCAGCACAAACTCGCTCACCCCATTCTGAATCTAGCACTCCAACTACTGCACATTCTTGAATATTTAGATGAGTGCGCAATACTTCTTCAATTTCCAAAGCGGAAACCTTATAACCTCCAGTTTTAATAATATCCACACTCATCCTGCCCAAGATGCGGTAATTATCATTTTCCACCACTGCGAAATCACCCGTACAAAACCAACCATCGCGGAATACTTTGGCGGTTGCTTCTGGTTTTTGCCAATACTCCAGAAACACGCCTGGGCTTTTAACTTGGATTTCTCCTGATTTTCCTGGAGAGACGATATTTTCACTTTCATCTACTAAGCGCACTTCCACTTCAGGCAAAGGTTTGCCCACATATCCCGCTAATCTTTCACCATGTAAAGGGTTAGATAAAGCCATGCCAATTTCAGTCATTCCATAACGCTCAAGCAGAAAATGTCCGCTGATATTTCGCCATTTTTCTAATACTTGTACGGGTAAAGCGGCAGAGCCGGAAACCATTAGACGCATTTTAGCACAGCCATCGGACATCTTGTTTTGGCTATTCCTATCTGCGGCTTCCCAAGCTGTAATTAGCTTGACATAAATCGTGGGTACTGCCATAAATACCGTTAAGTTACCTTCAATAATTCTATCCCAAACTATGTTGGCATCAAATTTAGTTAACATATCGCACTCAGCGCCAACCCACAAAGAGCAAGATAGTACGTTAATAATCCCATGAATATGATGAAGTGGTAAGAAGTGCAAAATTCGATCTTCTGATGTCCATTCCCAAGCTGAAACCAAGCTAGTAATTTGAGCTTGAATATTTTGATGAGTTGTCACTACTCCCTTTGGTTTACCAGTTGTGCCGCTAGTATAAACGATTAAGGCTCGTCTAGTAATATCTATTTCTGGTAGCAAACTAACTGCTTCAGGGAGAGTTTCTGAAGTGAGGATAAATCGCAAATTTCGCTCTTGGGCAATTGGCTTTAATAAAGCTTCAAAACTAGGATGAGCAATGATAATTGATGCGCCTGAGTCGGCAATTACATAGTCTAATTCAGGTTGGGGATGGGAGACACATAAGGGTACAGCTATTCCACCAGCACGCCAAATTCCCCATTGTGTGGCGACATATTGAAATCCTGAAGGGATGAGGAAGGCAACTCGTTGCTCTTGTAAATCTTTGATGTTATTCAGAAGAATGGTAGCGATTTTAGCTGAAGTTTGGAGCAAATCGTGATAGAAGAAGGAGCCTTCAGTGGTTGCGATTGCAATTTTATTTCCGTGTTGTTTTGCTCTGTCAATTAAGGGAAGATTCATGTTATTTCCTGAATTTATTTTAGTCATAGTACTTACCCCAAGTTTCTATATGTAGGGTGTTTTAGCTTGGCTAACGCACCATTACAGCTACAGGCAATGTAGTTTTTATATGTAGGGTGTGTTAGCTTGGCTAACGCACCATTACAGCTACAGGTGATGTAGAGGAGTAAGTCATCTAGTATTATAGCCGATAGAATTACTGCAAAATCTCAGTTATTTTGTGCTGCGTTATCAGCAATTATTTTGAGTGCTTCCTCAATAATTTCCTGACAACCGTAGTTTGGTTGAGATGAATCTCTTGACTGAATTGGGCGGAAAACATTTAACTTATGCTTGGGATAGAGCATTTTTTGGATTCGCTCTTCAGGGATATCAATTTTCTCCTCAAACATTAATTCCGCACCATCTTCGTCAAAAATTAGTTAAACGTCAATGTATCGCTTATAAGCAGTTAGATGAGATACCATTTCTGGGACTACTTTCATATCTCCAGTTATATCTTTAAGTGTTTCTAACCATTTGTTATAGCATTCAATTGCTTTCTCAACACGCGGCTTATCTGGATGAGGTAGTTTCTCGTTATTAAGCAACGCTGCTAGTTTTTCCCCATGTGGTTTTAGCAAATTAAACATAAATTTATCTCTTGGGTTTTAATTCATCAATCTGTTGACGCGATTGCTCTGGATTATAATAAGGTGATGGTTCTACTTTTTCTGCCTTTTCGATAGCATCCTTAATTTCATCTTTGACTTTTGCATCCGCGAAAGAATAAGCAGTCTCTAATGCTTCTATCGCAACTATCCTAGCTTTATCTAAATCGAAACTCTTGTCTATTTTATCTAGTTTTACAAAGTGCAATATATCTTCTTTAATTATTTTTCCATAACGATTTACAAAACTTCTTTCTTGACGGAGATCTAAATTTATTTCCGATACTTTATGAGCCACTTCTGCTACTAACTCACCGTTAAAAAAGGCAGTACCTCGAATATTTGATTCTCTGCCAACAACAAATATCATTCTACTTTCATTCCTGCATATCCGTAAAAGCTCTTGTAAAGTAGAGGCTATATCTAAGCAATATTGAATTACCGTTATAAATCTATTACTTCTATGCTTACGATTTGAACCAACCTCGGATTTTGCCACTTTTAAAAGGTTCCAGTTTAGTGCCTCAGTAGAAGTGCGATACTGCTGATGATAATTAAATACATTGATATAGGGCGGAGATGTAATAACAAGATTTACGCTAGAGTTTTGTATGGGAACTTTTCTTGAATCAGCATTATAGGCATTTATTGACTTTTCACTATAGGGCAATTTTTGCACAAAATCAGTTATAAGTTCGGCAATATGGAAAATCCTTGTGTGGGTGACTTCCTTGTTGGAGAAATCAAGCATAATTACTAATGCTTGATTGAGGATATTAATAAAACTTTCTTCATCATTTACATTTAATGCCAGTGCTACAAGTTTATCTCTTAGATCGTTTGACGTAATTTTTTTTTGTATTTTTTGGAATAGAGGCATCATCTCATACATCTCTATCTTTAGTCGATTAAGAAAACTATTGGTATATCTCTCACGCTCTTTCTGGGAAATATTGATAAATCGATAAATGCTAGCGAGGGTAAAAGCGGCTGGGTTGATATCTGTTCCATAAGCTTCTATTCCACATCTTCCCGCCTCATACAAAACCGTTCCACTACCTAAGAATGGGTCAAAAATAACACTCTTTTTATCTGCATATTTATCAATCAGTGCTTCAATAAACTGTGGTGAGAATTGACCTTTCCAAGGAAGTGGATTAGTACGTTGTTTATCTTCAATATCTAATATATTTTGATTAATTTCTTGTCTATTAATAGGAGTTTCACTAAAAACACCAGATAATAAAACCATTACCAATCCTCACGGGATAAAGAGATAAAGGGGATTGTTGCCATAACTGAGTGGGATAGTTTGTTGAGTGTGATGCCTAGGTTGGGTGTTGGCGTAGCCTCTCGTAGAGAAGCAATCGCTCTATAATCTTCTATAATCTTAATACATAGAGCGATCGCTATTACAGAATACTCGAAAAGCAGAGACTATGCCGAAGGCTGGCGTTGCCATCGCCAAGTGAGGTTAAGGAAGTCTAGTAAGTTTTTTGTGCTTCGGAGGTAAAGTTACTGACTCCCTACCACTTTCAGCTTGTTTCTTGACAAGGGTGGCGACTTCTGCACCTTTTTGGTGGCTGCGGCGGCTATTCTGTTGACTAAGTTGGGTCTGTGTGTTTTCATGGAATGGATAGGTTTTCCTTGGTTTAAAGGGGGGGTTTGGACCGAGGAAAACGGTTTATTTGACACAAAAGTAGATAGCTGTTTTGCGGTGGGCAACTCCCAGTGACAGGATTTACGAAAAGCCTCTATCTGTAGGGTTACCAATCAAAACTTAAAGCTTCGATCCTTTGTCCCATTTTGGGATATTAGATCGATAATAAACTCTAGATATGTAAGTTTACTCAAAGGGGTAAAGCAAATATGACACTCACCGATTTACTGCCTGAAATTTGGCAACTTTCTGTACTAGAAAAGATCAAATTAATCCGTCTTCTAGCGGAGAGCTTGGAAACATCTCAGGATATCTCACCATTAGAACCTTTCAAAACCTACGATATCCAAACTCCTTACAACAATTTTGGTGCTGGGATAGTTCTCATGGAAGCAATGAAGCAGTCAGGTTTGAACCATTAAAGTTTATGCGTTTTAAGTACTCAACCAGCAGCCCCACTCAAAATGAGTTTGATAGTTTGCCCCGAATCCCACTACTTTTGCGAATAGGCGATTTAACAGTAGAGGCACTTGGATTAGTCGATAGCGGTGCAACTATTAACGTTTTACCTTACGAATTGGGAATTCAATTACTAAATCCCGACAACTTCGCAAAAGATGAAGCCAAACCGCAAAATCGCTGAATCAGTATGTTAAAACCCAGATACGATCCTGAAGAAGATAAATCCAGGCATCTTGCAGCTAGGGATAGCGACTGCGAAGAGATGGCGAAACGGAATGGGTGGGATTTGGTAGATATTGAGCCGTCAGGAAATAGAATTTTGCCTGTAGATTGTGTGTTTGATGGAAAAACCGAGTTTCCTCGACCATTTCATGAAACTGATGCTGATTGGGAGACTGATGAAGATGAGTAAATGGATTATTTTTAGAGCAGATAAAGGTGAACCGGGATCGCTGGAACGGTATTTTTATCATACGGGTTCCTTAACTAAAATCCTAGCAGAGCATTTCAATTATAGCAATCGTGGCATTCCTGAAATTGGCTATCGTTCCCCCCTATTCATACAGGTAGAGGAAGCCATTGATTCCCAGTTTCCGAAAGGGAAAACTCACTGGAAAAAAGGCGATTGGGAAGTTGTGCGAGTGGATGTTTATACCCCAGAAATCCCTACACCTCAAGGGGGAGATTATGACGAAATTGTGGTTTGTACTTGTCGGTATAATCCCATTGATGCCCCCCTAAAACCCATGCCAGAGCGTCAAGTATCTCTTGATTCTTTTGGTGGGGATCGAGTCGCTTTCACTCTCTGGCAAGAGTCTCAAGATCCCTCTGCCTAAGTGTAGAATTAGATAGGGAATAGCGATGGTGATATGGGTGTAGCCATCGCAAATATTGTCGGTTGGGTTAACAGGAGAAAACCCAACCAAAGATGTCAACCTATTACCACAGTCTCAAGCACTTTCCGATTATCCTTCGGCGGATTAGGCGGACACCAAAATAGATTCTTACTAGATACTCCCAGAGATTCCAGCATTCCCCGCATTATCTCTGTGCAGTACATCCAATATCCTAAATCCGCATACATTTTATCAGGATTGAACTCTAAATCGTAATGGATTACATGAGGAATATCAGCAAACTCTTCGGAAGATTGCAGGGAAATAAGTAAAATCCTGAATGGTTTTCCCTGACATTTTTCTTCAAGTTTATTCACCAAATCTAGCAGATAATCACGATTAGTACCACCAGTGCGAATAAACAGTACCTCGTCACAATTTTTCAGGGTATATTGGAAGCGTTCCGAACGTGCTGTGTAACGGGTGCGCATTCTTTCATATATGGGAAACATATTGTTTACGGGATCTTCGTCATCTTCCACTTCATGGGCGAAAGATAAACCACTCCACTTCCTGTGGTAGATTCTTTTTTCCTCAGCATTGTAATGCAATAGATTGGGATTCCACATATCAGAAAAATTATTCAGAATGATATCTGCTACATCCCCAAGATTAGTGGTACGTGTTAAATCGAAAGGAAAAGCTGGTCCATCATACTGCATTTTATACAAAAGCATTCGCGCTGCACAACGATCGCCTAACGGTAGAATTGCCACGCGGCTAATATCTGATAATTTACACTTGTATTGGAAAAGTACCGATGATTTTGGTAGTACTTTGACTCGGCTTTCCAATCCATCTTTGCTAATCATCATTGTGGTAAATGGTGCGTCAGGATTAAGGGGATCGTCATAGACACCTGGAGGCATTTCTTTGAGTGCTTTTCGTACCTCCTTCCACATCGGATGGATATTGTATTCATTATTTGATTCGTTGATTACCCGGAGGGCGCTATCGCTTTCTTTCAATAATCCCAGATTCCCATCGTAGAATAAAACTTGGGATACTTTTGGTGCAAATAGATGGAAAGTAGGGCTATATTCAATATCTGTCTCAGGAGGAATATCTATCGTAGTTTCGATTGTGCCATCTTCTTTCACGGCAAAGAAAGGAAGCGTACCTGCTGGGGGATTCTTAGCTATATAAATACCAGACATCAATCCAGCTTTACTTTGAATCGCTGTTTGCAATTCCTCCCAATAGGGTGCGATTGTATAAGTATGTTTGGATGTATTGATTATCCGTAAACTCTTCTCTTCTTTACAGGTAAAAAGATGAAAACCCCAGTTATCCCGGTAGATAGGTAATTCCTGTTTCTGAATCAGGAGTTCTTTTTCTTTCGTTAATTTGTCTTTATCTATATCAAAAATACTCAGGTTAATTGCCTCATACATCAATTGATGTCCGAAACCATTCGGGTGAGCTAAATCGAAGGATGTACCTGGTTTCCAACGCCCCATACTGTCATCTACAGCACCAAGCCAATCTAGCACCGGGACATCCCAATTTACCATCCGTTTGTGGGTATCTTTTAGTAACCAATTATGTTCGTACTTATAATCACCGTGAGGATATAGCCCACCTAAAATGGGAATAGCGCCCAATTCCTTGGTCATTTTGATCAGTTGTTGCAATCCACTTTCAAAACGCCGTTGCACTGCCCGTCTTTGGGAAGGTGGACAATAAGCTAATCCCTCATTTCCTAGGGATAGGGCAATAATAACGATATCCGGTTGTTGTGGTGCGACAACTAGGGGAAACCTGTCAATTGTGGTACTAACATTTGCACCTAATTCTGACAAATTTACTAATTGATGTCCATATTTTTGATGTAATGTTTCCTCCAAATGTCCAGCCCAACCTTTTAACAACCAGGCACTACATCCTAGGGCGACGGAAGAACCAATTACGACGATTTTTAGACCACTTTCCCCTTTAGTTAGAGGTATTTTAGGAACGGATTCCTTAAAATATCCGTAGGGATAAGGTGGTATATTACCGAAAGAGCTATCGTCTACAATAATAGTTGATTCATGATAGTCAGATTCAATGGGCAGCCAACGATTTGTACCCCAACCTTCCCATTCCACCCAGCCATTTGGAGCAATTAGGATATATTTATATTCTATTGTTTGGCGATCCTGTGGTACGGAGGAGGATGGAATTTTAATATCTGCCCACCATAAAGGATAGCCAGCGCTATTTGTAGTGAGACGTACAGCTTTATTAAAATCCCATAGCCCCAATTCTGGAGTCGAACCAACTATGCCGATGGAGTACCCTGCTTTGGTTTGTGCAATTACTTGGAACCGATACATATATGTGTGTCTTCTCTCTTTAAAGATTACGATCCTAGACAGAAAGTTTAGGTTGAATCATGAAACCTTTATCATATCAAAAGGTAACTTTACTCGATCGCTGGATAAACCAGAGGTAGCAGTAGTTACAAAAGTCTATCGACTCAGAGTGCGATCGCACCGACAAAGCTTTCGTGACGGTATCATATCTCACCTTCAAAGTCTGTGTTCCAGATAACCTTGTCTCCTGAAAATGCTATTAACATCATATAGCACTCCTAAACCACTCGTAAATAAATCCAAGCGAGAACCATTGTAGCGCAGGCATCTTGCCTGCGTATGTTTTCACTTTCTCCTGGGCAATTAGCAATTAGCCATTAGCCATTCCCCCTCACCTTCACACCTGAAAGATTGCAGAAAGATTATTCGCTGGCATAGTAACAGTTTTAATCAGAGAAAGATTTTGATCTCCTGCAACTGCCACCACCTCATCAAGATTCCGCACTCCCCATTCTGGATTTTGCATCCGCAGACTTTCATCGAAAGCCTCATTACTAGGTGCGGTATGCTTACCATTAATTTTAAATGGTCCGTAGAGATAAAGAATCCCGCCCTTTGGTAAAATTCTCCTAGCACCAGCCATCAAACCTAGACAAGCTGAGAAGGGAGAAATATGAATCATATTGATATTGACTATTGCTACAATAGGATCTTGGATTAAATCAAAGCCTTGCAAAGATTCTGGTAATTGTTCTTTTTCTACTGCCCAAATTGGCTCGCAGACATCTAATGCGATCGCAGAATACAAGTTTTCCGCAGGATGACATTCCCGCCAAGCTCTAATACTCTCTCGCGCCAACGGATTTGGATCGGATGGAATCCATTTGCGAGGATAGAGTCGGGGGGCAAAAAAAACAGCATGTTCTCCTGTGCCACTGGATATCTCTAAAATTGTCCCAGTTGGTGGTAGAAATTGCAAGAGAACATCCAAAATCGGTTCTCGATTGCGCAGGGTGGCAGGGGCATATTGTCTGGCATCTGGAGACTCTGGCATTTTTGCGATCGCGATAAATTACTATAGGACTTATCCAGCCACTCTAATAATAGTATGGCTGGTGCGTTAGCAGAGCATAACGCACTCTACGGATATAGTTTTTTGCCTACTGTTACTATTTTCCCTTAAAACGACATTTTGGTAACTATCATGAAAAAAGTCAAGGGAAAACACCGTTGGCGTAGCCTGCGCGAAGCGCATACTCCGTTGGCGTAGCCGCCCTGAAAGGGCTACTCCTAACTCCTAACTCCTAACTCCT
>NZ_JAMZMM010000178.1 GCF_024178385.1 Limnofasciculus baicalensis BBK-W-15
CTAGTGCAGGTGGGCAGAAATAACCCATCAGTTGTGAGCAGGGGAGGAGGGGAGCAGGGAGCAGGGGAGAAAAAACCACTATCAAGCCTCTGAAACTGGTGGGTTACTTCTGCCGCGCTGCACTAGAAACTCCTAGCCCCTAGCCCCTAGCCTCTAGAAAGAAAGCTCCTAGCCCACATTCATCAGCTTCATCAGCTTCATAAAACTTTAAAAAAATTTGCTCTTATTTAAAGATTTCGTAAAGCTAACTCTCCCCAGCCGCGATATCCCCAAGCGATGAACATCACTCTCCAGAAGGATCTAAGTCACATTCACTATACTTCACATCTGCCTCATCAACAATTTGCCTATATTGCGTATTTAACGAAAAATGTTACGATCCTCAGATAAATCTTGATTTGATTTAGTCGTCAGGGGTAAGGGATACCCTTATAACAACCCTAACTTGACAGCAAGTCAAGTGTTTTGTAGTTCCTACCAGGGCTGTCATCATTCGCGAAGCCTTCACCAAGTCTTCTCGGAGAGTAGCCACTGAGTTTACCTGCGAGGATTGTTATGAGTACAGTGCTAGTCGTCGAAGATAATGTTACCCAACAACAACTATTATGTTGGGTTCTTAAAAAGATGGGATTGACGGTGATTATTGCTAGTGACGGATTGGAAGCACTAGAAAAAGTCCGGATTCATAGTCCAGAATTGGTAATTCTGGATATTGTCTTGCCTCACATGAATGGCTATGAAGTCTGTCGTCGCATTAGAGCCGACTCGAAAACTCAGAAAATCCCCGTGATTATCTGTTCTGCTAAGAAGGAAGAATTCGATCTATATTGGGGTATGAAGCAAGGTGCTGATGCTTACCTGACTAAGCCTTATCAAGCTAAGGAAATTGCCTCTACGATTAAGAGTTTTTTGAAGAATGAGGCACAGCTAGCTGGTTGAAAACCATCGGATTAGATTTTAGATTTAATCGGTATCGGTATTGACATGATTCTTGTTCTTGTGTTATTCTGATAATGGGAAGTTATGCTTGCAAGGAAAATATTCCATAGCGGGGCGATCGGTTTTGTGTTTTTTAACACAGAGGTGTCACAGAGGTACTCAGAGGGTTGGCAGGAGAGAGAGGTTTTTCGATCCTAGAGAATTCAACGACACCCAGAATAAACTCCTCCATGAGTACAAATATATTGAATTTGTTCTGGATCTAAATTTTTGGCTTTGGTAAAGTCAACTCCTTGCAGTTTTGCACCAGAAACAATAGCAGTAGGTTGCTTTTTAATAAATTCATTTGTATTGAGCGGTGGGGGAGGAGCAAAAGTCGCGCCGAGAAAGTCTGTACCTGCCAAATTTGCCCCGCGCAAGTCAACTAGACTGAGGTTAGCTTTGTGGAGTTTGGCATTTTGTAAGTTAGCTTTACTTAAATTTGCCCCAACTAATTTAGTATAACTGAGATCCGCATCTCGTAGTTTAGCATTACTCAAATTAGCTCCGGAAAGATCGGCTCCTTGCCAGTTAGATTCAGTCAAATTGGCAAAAGTAAAATTACTTCTTACCGCTTTCACCTCTCCCAAATTGGCTCTACGCAAGTTGGAAAAATTGAATTTTGCTTCTCCCAACTTCGCACCAGTCAAACTCGCATTTTCTAATATCGCTCTACTTAAATCAGCGCTAATTAACTCCGCACTACTGAGATTAGCACCAATTAGGTAACTATCAGATAAATTGGCTCGATTGAGAGTTGCTCTGATAAAATTAGTGCGATTCATTAAAACCTTCTTCAGGATAGAGCCTGTGAGATCTGCTTCCTTGAGATCCGCACCACTTAAATCAGCAATCCAATCATCAAAAGTGCCAAAATGCCCATCCTCACCTGAACCATAAAAACGGCTATTTGTCAAACTAATTTTAGTTAAGCTAGCAGAACGAAAATTGATCCCAGATAGATCTATATTATCAAAAATAGGCTTAAATATCACTGAACCCTGCTTCACCTCACCCAAGTCGATCCGACTCAAATCCGCTTGGTGAATGCTATCTCTGTAGATAGTAATAATTTTGGCGATCGCACGATTAACAGCACGTTGTCGCCATGCTACCAACTTCTGCTCTTCGGGTGTTCCCTGCTTGAGAAGTGTTTCGCGATCGTTTGCCAGAGATTGATTTAAGTGTCGGAGTGGAGGTAGGGCTTCTGCTCCTTTACTCACCAAAGCCGCACCGATAGTATCAATTAAACTAGGAGTCTTTTCCTGACCTAATAAATCTACCAAAAAATACACAGCACGGGAATCATCAATCCTTGCTATTGCCAGAATTGCACCTTGTCTTTCTTCAGTTGCAGTTGCTGATTTAGAACCTAATTGCTTCACCAATGCCAGAAATACTTGATTATTTTGTTGTTTTAGATCCCGCCGATTAACCTGGCTTTGAATATAAATCTGAGTCACTACAAAAGTGCCAAATACAGACATCATTCCAGCAAAAGAAAGAATAAGTAGAGTCAATCCAGGCTTTTGGCGCATCCACCACCAGAGATTCTTCTGTGGAGCTTGTGGAGTTGGGGAGGTGAGGAGAATAGTAGTTACTTTTGGAATATAATTTTGACCATTACTAGATTCTCCCCCCGCCGAATTCCACCCATTTTCCACCTCTAATATCACCGATTGATTATTTCCTGATGACGACAAATTATCAAAAGATTGAGAGTAAGGCAGAAACTTATTTCCAGCCAAGCAATAGGTACCTGAAAATCGATCGTGGAGGGTACGGCGACGGGAATGAAATAAAGCGCTACCACTTTCTGCAAGTAACATAAAACCCGCCAGTCCGACTAAAATACCAAAATCAGGAAAGGCTCCAGTATAGCGCCAAACCAGATAAGCAGTGCCCAGCGGAAATCCCCATCTCCCCACAACCTCCCGCAAAAAGACACGAATCAAACCCGGAGGTGCGCCAGATGGATCGATCGCTCGGATACCAAACCAACGTTTAGGAGTAGTTTGGCCTGTTTTGCCCAATAGATACAATTGCCAACTTGAGACAAATATCGGGATTGCGATCGCACCACACCAGAATAAATTAGTGAGAGGGGGAACCTGCCGATTTAGTCGCGAAATTGGGTATGCTAGAGTTTTGGCGATCGCCTCTTCAGTGGCAGCCACCATGGGGTTGAGAGGAACGGGTTCAACCTGCAATCGATCCTTAGCATACCACCCAATAGTATAGGGAACCAAAGCACTCGCTGCCAAAAGGGATAATTCCAATACAACGGCCGCACCACGTCGTGCGATTACGGGTACAACCCGGTGCAGTTGGAGCGGAAATGACCGACTAACCTGTTGATTTTTCACTATTTTTATGCTAGGGCTAGCCATCTTCAAATCTGATACCACGAGGAAAGGTTTGTACTTACAGACATTACGCCAAGAAACCCGGTTTCTACACACAATATAGGGTTGAGCAAGGAGATAGTTAGATATAAACCGGGTTTCTACCATCTGCGCATGTAATTCCTCCTTAATTAGGAGACTGAGGAGTAACAAAGAATTTATACACCCCATAAAGGATTACACCTAATATAGCTAGACTGATTAGGGAAGCCACTAGTTGGAGTACACTGCTCAAGAGGGACATACCCACACTCAGTCCCACTATAACTACCACAACTTTACCAAGACTGGGGAGGCGATTAAACCAAATCGCTACTCGATTTAACGCTAACTTGACAGGGTGAGAGTCAGGAAAACGGTTGTACAGGTTTTGTTTCCACTGAGTTGCTGTAAAGGGTTGATTTTGATCTTGGTTCATTTCTAGATCCTGATGTCTACACTTATAATTTTAATTCCCCCTTACCACTTCCCTCTCACCACTTCTCCCTCACCTCCTACGTGACAGTCAGCAAACAGGAACATCATGGATCCGATACCGTCTATCAATTTAGGACAATCGTATTAGTAAGACTGGAATAAAGGTCAGGGGATAAGATGAAACTATTTAAGAATTGGATTGTTGTTCCCACTGCCTTGGTAGCCATCTTAACGAGCATTACCCTAGTGAGTGCAGATCCTCTACCAATTACGCCCAACTTTAAGCCAGATCCGATAGTTTTGACAGGGATCTCCGGTGGCGCGAAAGATAGCCAAGGCTGCGGTAAAATTGGAGAACAGCCAAACCATGTAATTCGCTTGAGTAATAATTTCAAGTACTTGCGCTTCAGTGTAGAAGGTGAGGGGGATCTGACATTACTAATTGAGTCTCCTAGCGGTTCCCGTTCCTGCGTACTGTATGATAGTGCAGCCGGGGGAAAGATTCAATCATCCGGATTTTGGGAGATTGGGACTTATCTGATCTACATTGGCGATCGCTCTGGACAGAAGCATAATTATACATTATCAATTACTCAAATCCGTTAAGCAAAGAAGGGAACGATAATCATCATTTCTTCGTGTCTCCGTGTCTTGGTGTTTTTACAGAACCACAAAGACACGGAGGCACAAAGTATTAGTGTCTTTGTGTCTTTGTGTTTCAAATAGCCAGTATTCAATGCCTCAATCTTCAATCTGCTGGACTTGAACTTCTACAGCATCAACATCAATCGTACCGGGAGGTGTCAAGCGCAGGAAACGCCCGCCTTCAACTTTCAAAGGTTCCCCACAGTTTGGACAACGGCAATTGGTGCCGTTAAACCCGGTGAATTCAGATGCGCAGACTGGACATTTGTCTTCCACTAGATTCCGTCTCAACCACCAGCGAAACCCCAGCCACCCAATTACTGGTGTGAGGATTGCTAATGCAACCAAAATGAAAAAACCGTTCACCACCCAGCCCAAACCAACTGATCCGAGCAACAAGCAGGTGGCTAGGAAGGTGAGCCAACAGCCCACACCGGATAGGTTAAACTGGGAAAATTTAGGATCGTACTGGTTCACGGTACTTTTCTAACAACGATTGTGGCAGGATGGATATAATCCATCGTAGTGCAAGACAATACTTACAGCACAGCATCTTATTGGAAAGCCCAATCCTTGAATATACTGTTGGTTATATTGAGCTATTCTGTTATTGGCTATGTTGTATTTAGTCCAGATGTCTAGAATAGCGAACTCTCCTGCAATGCCATCTGAGATGTTACCGTGGTGGGATAAAGGAGTTGTTTTAATTGCTCCTTCATGGCATCTTTACTAAATAGGGCAAGTGACTGTTCCCGCAACCACTCACCATTACAGCGCCGATCCTCGCCTTTGAGAATTTCAATACAAGCCGCTGCTACAGCATCTGGGTTACGATGGGGGACTTGCCAACCCAACCTTCCATCTTGGAGAGGATCGGATGATCCATCAGCATCACCAGATAGTACTGGTTTACCACAAGCCATGGCTTCTAAATAGACAATCCCAAAACCTTCTTGAGAGGGCATAATATAGGCATCAGCAACTCGGTAATGTTCAGCTAATTCCTCTGTAGGGACGAATCCAGCAAATACGACACGATCGGCAACACCTAAATCTTGAGCTAGTTTTGCTAGTCTGGGTTGGTCATCACCCCGACCGATTACTAAATATTTTACCTCTGGGAAAACCTTTGCGATGCCTCCGGCGGGCGAAGCCATCGCACTGATAGCCCGAATTGTCACATCAACTCCTTTGTATATATCGCCAGACCACAACCGTGCTACTGTCATCAATACCTTAGCTCCCTCAAGACCATATTTTTCGATCAGCGCTGGTGATTTTGCTCCTGGGGTGAAGGTATTGCCATCAACCATGCAGGATAAAATCTTGATTTTATTGGGATCGAGGTTATTGGCTGCACAAGCGCGATCGCGACTGTAGCGGCTAATCGTCCAAATCTCTGCTGCTGATGCTAGTGCTTGTTGCTGGAGATTCGGTAATCGCTCCCAAACCTCTTTGCCATAAGTTAAGACTGTGTAAGGAATACCCAATGGCTGACAGATTAGCCGAGTCAGGGGTGCTAGATTAATATGACCGCAGAAAATGTGATTTGGACGTTTTTGCCATAAACAGCGCAATAGAGCGGCTGAAAACCTCAGACGCTCTAGGTGAGGATTCTCTGTTTTTAGGTAGTGAAATTTGAACGGGGGGGCATCAAAGGGATTTTCGCAGTTTGGACTATCCCGAAGCAAAAACACCTCAGCCGCTGTTTGATTATCAGTTTGGGATTCCAGTGACAGATATGCTTGTAAAATATTTTTGACGTAAGACTGAATGCCGCCTTCGGCTTCAAAAATCTGTATAAAAATAAATACATGATTCACTGTAGTATGGCTTGAATATCTCATTTTTTTTTTCGCCTCCACCGACTAACTAATAACCATTTTGATTTATTATTCCTAATTTTGGTTGCTTAAACAGGGGTTGCCTCAATTAGAATAGATTATCTATACTTTTCTACAGTACAATGAATCCCTTTTCCGGGGAATTATACTAAATTGTAGTGAAAATGTAGAATCTGTCGCCTTTGCTATTGCTTCTGAGACTGACAACCGGAGTAGCCCTTTCAGGGCGGCTACGCCAACGGAGTATGCGCGAAGCGCAGGCTACGCCAACGGAGTAGCCCTTTCAGGGGATTTGGTATTAAATTTTGACTAAAATTAATTTACGCCGGAAATTGTCTTAGTAGTTTCAAGTTACTACTTAAACAATTTCCGGCGTAAAAGTTAAGATATTACCTTCTTGAAACAAACCCAAAGTCAAAGATTAAGTGAGTGGGAAGGTAGCACCAATACCCATCCAAAGAGTAACGGCAGTACCAAATAGGAACACTGCCATGGCGACTGGGCGACGGAATGGATTTTGAAATTTGTTGACGTTTTCGATAAAGGGAACGAGAAGCAATCCTAAAGGAATTGATGCCATTAGTGAGATTCCTAACAGTTTGTTAGGAATCGTGCGCAGAATTTGGAAAGAGGGATAAAGATACCATTCTGGCAGGATTTCTAGGGGTGTAGCAAAGGGATCTGCAGGTTCGCTAATCATCCCTGGATCTAGTACAGCTAAACCAATGCACAGGGCAATACTCCCCATAATTACCACAGGGAAGATATAGAGAAGGTCATTAGGCCAAGCTGGTTCGCCATAATAGTTATGACCCATTCCCTTGGCAAGTTTTTCTCGCAATGCTGGATCGCTGAGATCCGGCTTTTTAATAGTTGCCATTTTTGGATTGTTCTCCTCAAATTAATAAAATTCAGCAGGTGGTTGTTGGTTATTGGTTGTTGGTTATTTGTTATTAGTTTTTATCAAGATTACAACCAACAAAGAACTAACAACCAATAACTAACAACAAACAACCAATTTATAACGGACCAGAAATACCCTGCTTGCGAATCATGAGAAAGTGCATCAGCATGAAGACGGCAATCATCCAGGGCAGAACAAAGGTGTGGAGACTGTAGTAGCGAGTTAGGGTTGCTTGACCAACGCTAGTACCACCCCGCATTAGTTCAACAATGGTAGAACCGACAATGGGAATTGCTTCGGGAACTCCAGATACAATTTTAACTGCCCAGTAACCTACTTGGTCCCAAGGGAGTGAATAGCCAGTTACGCCAAAAGATACCGTAATCACAGCGAGAACAACGCCAGTTATCCAGGTGAGTTCCCGGGGTTTCTTGAATCCGCCTGTCAGGTAAACCCGGAAGACGTGTAAAATCATCATCAGAACCATCATGCTAGCGGACCAGCGATGGACGGAACGGATCAGCCAGCCGAAGCTGACATCTGTCATGATGTATTGGATGGATGAAAATGCTTCTGCCACCGTCGGCTTGTAGTAGAAGGTCATGGCAAATCCAGTGGCGAACTGGATTATAAAGCAAGTGAGAGTAATCCCACCAATACAGTAAAAAATGTTAACGTGGGGAGGAACGTATTTGGAGCTAACGTCGTCGGCTAATGCCTGAATTTCTAGACGCTCCTCAAACCAGTTAAATGCTTTTGAGTCGGTAACCTGCTTAGAAAACATGAAGCCAGAATTCCTAGAGGGATATTGCTGTTGTTGATTGATTTTACTGGAGAATGGGGACTTCGGAATGGGGAATGGGGAATGGGGAATGGGAAAATTTTCCCTGGTGTCCTTAATCTCCCTTTCCGCCATTACCGTAGGACAGGCTAGAGGCTTGTCTTTTCCAGACTATCAGAAATGTAACATAACTTGACAATAAATAGGAGAGATCGAGCCTGATCTGCCCAGACGGCGGTAAATAGCGGTTAAGCAAGATATACTTTCCACAGGTACAGGACGACACGTTAGTTGCTAATGGCTAATGAGAAAAAGATGATTAGTCATTAGCGATAAGGTGCGATCGCTAAATATGACCGTATCAAGACATTTGTCAATATCCAAAGTTAAATTTTTAGTCATGGGCAAACGAGTTTTTTGGGTTGGACTCTTACTAATCTGTCAAATTGTCTTTTTCTCCCCTTGGTGGACACCGACAGCTTGGGCATTTACCGACAATCAACAGCTTTTCTCTGAAGCTTGGCGCATTGTCGATAGAGCCTATTTAGATGATACCTTTAACCATCAAAACTGGTGGTTAGTACGTCAAAATGCTTTGGAAAAACCACTGAAGGATCGTGAGGCAACTTACAGCGCGATTAGAACTATGTTAAAGAGTCTCGACGATCCTTTCACCCGCTTTTTGTCACCAGAAGAATATCGCAGTTTGAAGGTAAATACCTCTGGGGAACTTTCCGGGGTAGGATTACAAATTTCTCTCGATAGCGAGACAGGGGTATTGGAAGTGGTTGCGCCGATTGCTGGCTCTCCAGCAGATAAGGCAGGAATTCAATCGCGCGATCGCATTCTGGAAATTGATGGTACTCTAACATCTCAATTAACTCTGGATGAAGCGGCGACTCGGATGCGGGGAACGGCTGGTACTACCGTAACTCTAAAAATTCAGGGTAGGGCAGGGGAAATTAATTCTATTCCTCTGGTAAGGGCTGCGATTACTCTCAATGCAGTTTATGCTGTTTTGGATAAGCAACCTGATGGTGTTCCCGTTGGTTATATTCGCTTAACTCAGTTTAGTGCTAATGCTCCGGCAGAATTAGCAGACGCGATCGCTAAACTGGAGGATGAGGGTGCGGGTGCTTATATTCTAGATTTGCGGAATAATCCTGGTGGTTTATTACAAGCTGGTATCGATATTGCTAGTTTATGGTTGGATCGAGGTACTATTGTCTATACGGTAAATCGCCAAGGAATGATGGGGAGTTTTGAAGCAGATGGATTGGCTTTGACACAAGATCCTTTGGTGGTTTTAGTTAATCAGGGAAGTGCTAGTGCTAGCGAGATTCTGGCTGGGGCATTGCAAGATTTGGGTAGAGCTAAACTAGTGGGAGAGAAAACTTTTGGTAAAGGTTTAATTCAGTCATTATTTGATTTGTTTGATGGCTCAGGATTAGCTGTAACTGTTGCTAAGTACGAGACTCCTAATCATCGGGATATCAATAAGTTGGGTATTGAACCAGATTTGGCAGTTCCCTTGGAAGTAATAACTAGTGATGATGTTGTGATGGTGTCAGATAGTCAATATCAAGCTGCTGTACAATTATTAAACTCAGATTCTGTATTAACGGCAGATGCAGGGTAAAAGGGTATTGAGAAAGATCGAATATGTTTTGAATCGCTTTTCAGTCTGTCAGATTATAACTATTTGTATAGCTTCTAATTAGGGCTTGCTGAAAAAGTCTTTTGGTGAGGGTGGGGTGTGGGGTATGAGAAACTTTTCCGCGTTTTTGCTTTTGTTTTCACCCCATTAATTTCACCAGAAAATCCTCAATCACTCCCTGAGTTTCCCCTGTACCAGCGCTTATTTCTGGTCTTTTTTCCACCTTTTATCGGTCTCCTCTCCTTGATGAATCAAGGTTTCAGGCTTATACAGCAAGCCCTAATTACGAAACTCACTTACAGATTTCCTCCAGGGCGAGGTATTGAAATTCACTATGTAAAGATTTTGGCAAGATATGCTCTACTTCCACAAGGTGAGTAAGACGCTTTTCGCAAAATGAACAATAAGAACCAATACGTTCAATCAGGTAAGATTTTGCTATCTGATAAGGACGAAATACGATGTTTCCTCCTGTGAGAGTATCCGTTGGTATATTGCCACGATTAACAGGTCTCATTGTTATTCCTCATTGAGCATTGCTGCACGTTTCATTTTTGCAGCTTCTGTGGCGTAATAATTTCGGGCGTATAAATCTCGACATTTTTTATTAGCTACTGTCGGTAAATGTGTCAAGCAATTTGTACAGATACCTCCCGCAGAATGAAGATAAGGACGCTGACATGATTGGCATTGCCACACGAAGTTCTCATCCCTCATTATTTTCTAATTCCAGACGCTTTCCACCAAAAAATATCGTGCCACACTGTTCGCAGTAAAGTAGTTCTAAAACTCGGTACTGATCCCATAATATGGGAGGATTTTCTACAAATAGTCTGCCGACGGGTCGATTCTTACTCAGATCGTTTTCTTCACACCCATAATTCGGTTTAGTGCAAGCCCAAAGTCCTTCGATATTCCTGAAAAACCAGTGTAATCTGAAAGATGGTAAGGATGTTTGATTGCACAAACTACGAGTAATCAGCAATCCTCTTAATGCCAGTTTGAGATTTTCCTCACCTAAATCATTACCGAAAATCCGTTTAGCAAAATCTGCGATCGCAACGGCACGAATTTTGTCATCAACTTCACAAGCCTTAACCATTCTGGCACCAACAGCAATCCTTTCAGATTCCACGATTTGGCGACAGTTATTATATATAGATATTTCCTGTAACTTTTCTATATTATTAATCTCTGATTCTTGAGCTAATTTACCCAAAGCGATGAAGGGTTTGCTATCAATAAATTCTTCACCTTCAATTGCCGGAATTGGCTCATGATGACCTGGTATAATTTGTTTAGGCTGCCATTCTGTACCGAAGAATTGATTGAGAAATTCTAAGCTTTTTGGATCGTTTGGTTCCAGAGAAGCACTAGAAGCCAGAATCCTTAATTTGGGATGACCGGGATGAAGTCCCAAGCGTTCCAGTAATAGCCGTAGTAAATAAGCAACTTCTGTCCCCGTTGTGCCACGATACAAGTGCAATTCATCAACAATCAAATGAAAAATGCTGTCATCTTTCTCTAACCACGCCTTAGTCTTGGCAAAAATATCTTTATCGATATCCCGCATCAGCATAATACTGAGCATACAGTAATTAGTAATTAGTATGTCTGGTGGGGCATCCGTCATATCCCAGCGACAGCGCATTTCTGCCCCATCTAAACGCGGGAAAAAGAACCTCACATCTTCATCACCAGTTGCCTTAAAATGCTGGATAGAAGCATCAACTGAAAACTCCATCTGCTGCATTGCTTTCAGTAGTTCTTCAATTTTTTCTCGGTTAGGATTGCCATTCTTTGTATCTTCACGTCCAGCTACAGGTGTAACGCCATTGTATCTACCAAAGTAAATTTTATTACCTTTTACAAATAAAGCCAAATAGCCGATGTATGGGGGATAACCTTGTCTTTGTTGTCGGTATTTCCACTCTTCCATCGTCTGCAATCCTTTCTGGCAAATACCATTTCTCGTTATCCCAACTGAGGTTTTGACGGCATTGATAAAATCTTGGCAGTCAACGCCTTTTGACTTACCAATGGCAGTAATTAGATCCTCTGTGACGTACAGATATACTGGAAAATCAGCCATTTCTGGTTTGAAGAAATGCTCGGCAATTAAATTATTCCAATCTCGGTAAGACACCATGATTATAACTTTGTCCCATTCACCTATCTGCTCTATTTTTCATCGTTTATTCATCCCTTGGCAAAGGAGTAGCACAGCACTATATGTCTAAATATCTAAATCAAACTCACATAAACCCTGATAAGCCCGCTCAATTACCCCTTTTCCCCGCAAAAAACCAGTATTTGCACCCGGACAAATATAACTCAATGTTTCCGGATTAAACCGTTCGATCAAAGCTTTCAAACTTCTAATTTGCCTCAACCAATGAAAAGTTTTCGACAATTTTAATGGCACAGGTTCACCTGCTTGATTCGGTAGTAAATGACGACCAGTAAAGAGAACACCACCAGTAAAGTTATAATATAAACAAGCTGAACCAGGAGAATGTCCCGGTGTCCAAATTATCTGTATATTTTCCGAAATAGTTAACTCATCTTGGAAAGTGGTAACATCAAGTCCTGGTAATAGATAAGCTTCTTGTTCTTGAATCAGGATTTGACACCCCATCGCCTCCTGAATTTCTCGCGCCTTGCCAATCCCACCTCGATGGGTAATGAAGAGTAACTCAAC
>NZ_JAMZMM010000179.1 GCF_024178385.1 Limnofasciculus baicalensis BBK-W-15
TTTCAAGAGATTGAGATTCTTCATTGATATTGAATTTGCGAGAGGCAATAACTCGGGCTAACATTTGCCAAGCTAACAGAGAAAAAATGGCGGGAAAAAGCATTTGCAAAGCAGCCGCAGGTTGACGCTGCTTGAAACCAATCAGACTCCAATACAAACTTATAAATGCGTGAATATCTTTAAGATCTGGCAGAACTTTATTGTATTTATCATGAACTAATGGGTAGATTCTATTTTTGATTGAGATATTCTTTGCTAGGCGCTGTTGCAGCGAAAATTTGAGATGACTTGCCTCTGGCCATAAGGTACGATAAGCAAGAGCCTGATTTACAAAAACAGCATCGCCATACTGAGCAATTTTTACCCAAGAATCTATATCGTCATAATTAATCTCAAATTCTGTATCCCAACCACCTGATTTGAGAAAAGCTTCTTTTTTAAAGGCAACTTGTACGGGAGTGCCAAAGGGAAGTTGTTCCAATAGCATCCCATAATGAATATCCTCTTGGGGAACGTAAAATACTGGCACTCTACCAACTGCTTGAGTGGAAGAAACTTCTGTGCCATTTTCATCTACCTGAATAGCTTGACAGGAAGAAATAACCGCTTGAGGATACTGAGAGATCGCCTGGATCATCTCCTCAATACAGTTGGGTGCGAGATAATCATCATCATCAAGTGGCTTAATCCAATCGCCTTGCCCCACAGCAACTCCAGCATTCATCGTGGCACAATGTCCGCTGTTAACTGAATTGCGATAATATACCACGCGATCGCCTAAACTGCGAATATATGCTTCTGTACCATCTGTAGAGCCATCATCTGCCACAACTACCTCACAGGGGTAGGTTTGGGCTAGCGCTGATTCAACGGCTTGCTGCAAGAGGGGTAAGCGGTTGTAAGTCGTGATGACAATACTAAATTTTGGCATGATGATCGGGAGTTCCGTAATTTGTTTGCTAGTAGTTGCAGCCTCTTAACTAATAAGATATGGCAAATTGACTCAGACTAGTGTAAAGTTTCTGTGAATATTCTAAATAGTTTACCACTCTTACATCAAGATTATGTTAATTATTTACAATAATTGACAATTAAAATGTCTTATGTTAATGCTAGATTAGAAAGCTAAACTATCTAAATCATGGTTGACTTTACGGTAGCAATACCAACATACAATGGAGCCAATCGCCTACCCGAGCTTCTAGAACGACTGGGGGCGCAGATTCATACAGAAAATTTCTCCTGGGAAATTATAATTGTTGATAATAACAGTACGGATCGAACCGCTCAAGTAGTGAGGGACTATCAAGGAAATTGGCATTGCAAGTCTCCACTATTATACTGTTTTGAGGCAGAACAAGGTGCGGCATTTGCCAGAGCCAGAGGAGTGCGAGAAGCCAGTGGCGAGTTGGTGGGCTTCCTTGACGATGATACAATTCCTGAATACAATTGGGTAGCTTCTGCATATAAGTTCGGTCAAGAGCATCCAGCAGTTGGTGCTTATGGCAGTCAGATTCACGGTGAGTTTGAGGTTGAGCCACCAGAGAATTTTGACAAAATTAAGCTATTTTTGGCGATTATTGAACGGGGTGCTACAGCATATCAGTATGAACCGCGTAAACGAGTCCTACCACCATCAGCAGGATTAGTTGTTCGCAGACAAGCTTGGCTAGAAAGTGTCCCTAGCCGACTGTATCTTCAGGGGAGAACCCCCCATTCAATGTTAGGAGGTGAAGATATCGAAGCGATGGCATATATACAGCTTGCGGGTTGGGAAATTTGGTATAACCCAGAGATGGAAGTAAACCATAAGATTCCTAAAGAAAGGTTACAGAGAGATTATTTATTAGCTTTAGCCAGAGGAATTGGGTTGAGCCGACATCCGATTCGGATGGTACGGACAATGGTTTGGTTACGGGGATGGATAATTCCGATTTATCTGGTGAATGATTTGCGAAAAGTTATCGTTCATTTTATCAAATATAGATCGGTAATGGCAAGGGATATTGGAGCGGCTTGTGAAATGGAATATTATTGGGGAACATTACTGAGTCCATTTTATTTGTGGATCGAGCCAGGAAGTGATATAGCATTAGCATACTCCTTGAACCCTAAAAGTATTACAGATGACCAAAGCTAAAGAAGTCTAACTGGATGGATCATCAGAGCTGCATGAGCATGATTATTTTCAAAAAAAGATACGCCAAATATGGTAGGTATGTAAATGACAGAACCACAAGTTACGTTAGTGATAGTACCACGAGAACGTTTCAGTTACACTGAGCAATCGCTAGAAAGTCTTTATGAGAATACACAGATTCCCTTTAAGTTAATTTATGTAGATGGTAATTCACCGAAGGGAATAAAACGCTATCTAGAAAAAAAAGCTAAAGAAAAGGAATTTCGCCTAATTCGTACCGAACATTTCCTTTTTCCCAATCAGGCACGTAACCTAGCTTTACCTGAAGTCGATACTAAATATGTGGTCTTTTTTGATAACGACGTATTATTTACACCAGGTTGGCTGAAACACCTTTTAGAATGTGCAGAAGACACAAGTGCTTGGTTAGTCGCCCCCCTTTATTGTGAAGGAAAACTGGAAGACAAAATCATCCACATGGCAGGGGGATTAGCTCATTTTCGAGATAGAAATGGGAAACGGCGCTTTTTTGAACAACACCGTTTGGCTAAAAAATCAGTAGATGAAGTAAAATCCGAACTGCGAAGAGAACCCGTTGAATTAGTAGAGTTTCATTGTACATTGGCGCGTACCGAAATATTGGCACAGATAGGGGGATTAGATGAGAAATTTTTGAGTACTGGCGAACACTGGGATTTATGTTTAGCGGTGCGAGAGAAGGGAGGAGAGATTTACTTTAAACCGAATGCAGTTGTGAGTTATGTTGCCCCACCCCCATTTGCCTTATCAGATTTACCTTATTTCTTTATGCGTTGGAGTGAAGATTGGAATTTACAGAGTCTAAATCACTTCCGAGAAAAATGGAATTTGGCAGAAGATGATCCTTGTCTGCAAGGTCATTATATCTGGCTAAATCGCCATCGTCAGCGAGTGATTCGCGAGTGGATTCGTCAATTTTTGCCAATCAAGCGGGATTTGGGAGTTCTTTACTGTGCTAATGTCAAGCAAAGACTAAACTATGTCAATAGTAGCAGTCATTTAATTATTAAAATGGCGGAGGAATTAGGTTTTCCTAGTTTAGCTATTGAATTAGCACAGGTGTTTGAAGAAGTTACCTCAGCTAATATTAGTTCAGACTTGCGTAGCAATCGCAGTTACTCATTTCAGCTTCCACCTAAATCATATCAGAAGCGTCCGTTAGTTGCCTTACGGGATCGCCTATTTCGGGGAAGACGTTTTTTAGGTTCTACCTTACGAAGTTTAAAGTCTAATTTCTAATGTTTTACATCAACAACGATGAGCAAAATTGACTTTACAGTAGCCATTCCCACCTATAACGGGGCAAATCGCTTACCCAAGCTTCTAGATAAACTGCGAAGCCAGATTAATACCGAACACCTGGCTTGGCAAATACTAGTTGTGGATAATAACAGTACGGATAATACAGCAAAAATTATTCAAGATGATCAAGCCAATTGGAAAAATGCCATCCTCTTAAAATATACTTTTGAACCACAACAGGGTGCAGCATTTGCTAGGGTAAGAGCGATTCAGGAAGCCGATAGTGAATTAGTGGGTTTCTTAGATGATGATATTATCCCTAATTCTGATTGGGTAACTGCTGCTTATAATTTTGCCAAAGAACATCCTCAAGCAGGAGCATGGGGAGGGCAAATTCACGGGGAGTTTGAAGTGCCTCCACCAGAAAACTTTAAACGAATTCAATCATTTTTAGCTATTAGAGAAAGGGGAAATCAAGCTCATTTATACGATCCAGAAAATCTCCTGCTTCCACCATCTGCAGCTTGGGTTGTCCGGAGAAAAGCTTGGTTGGATAGTGTTACTAACCCTCCAACTTTAGCTGGAAGAGTGAATGGTTCTATGTTAGGAGGAGAAGATTTTGAGTTATTGATGTATATGCACAAAGTTGGCTGGGAAATTTGGTATAACCCTGTCATGCACTCTTATCATCAAATACCAGCCAAGCGACTAGAAAGAGATTATTTGATGGCTTTAAGTCGGGGGTGTGGTTTGTGTATTTGTCATTTGCGGATGATTAATGCCAATCCTGGACAAATTCCGATTATTTTTGCCAAAATTATGTTAGGTGGTTTAAAGAGATATCTAGGCCATCTACTTAAGTATCGGGGGCAAGTTAAAACTGATTTGGTGGCGGCTTGCGAGAAGGAATTTTATTGGGCAAGCTTTGTTAGTCCTTTTTATTTCTTGAGCAACAGCATTAAAACAAGAGTTGTTAATGGTGAAATAGTCTAGCTGTTAAATCACGGAAATATCGTGTTGAATTAACTCAAAAAGATTAGAGAAAGGCAGTCTAATTTATGGCAATCTTCAAAAAAAATCTCAAGGTTTTATTGTATGGAGATATGCACGGCATGTATCGCTGTGAAAATCTGATTAAGGTGCTGTTAGATTCGGGATATTATGTTTCTCATGTTTATCCAGAGTTCTACCTGAGAGGCGGTGTGAAGCAAACTCCATTGACTAAGCTACTTAACAAAGTCGCCACCAAATTTCAGCTAATTGAGTTTTTTAGTAAAGCGATTCTAGCTGATGCCATCTATATCATGCCAATGAATGCTCGTTTAATTAAAAGAGCTATGTTAGCATCGAAATGGTTTGGCAATAAAATTATCTGGGAAATCTATGATGCCATGCACACTCATTTTGAAGGAGAGAAGAGGTTAAAGGAAACTAAACCACAAGATGTTGATAATGAGAGAATAGCGTTGTTGAATTCTAATTACATTATTCATATTTCTAAAATAGAAATTGAATACTGGGAAAAGATATTTGATCTAAGTATTGACAAAAATAAAATATATATCGCACCTATATTTAGCGAACCGAAGCTAAGGCATTCGCGAAAATTCATGGAGGATAGTATGCTCAAAATTTGCTGGTGGGGTTCGCTTTTACCCATCCATGGAATCGATAATATCCTCAAAGCAATACAGATTCTCAAGCAGAAAAATATACCATTTACCTGCGATTTGTTTGGAGCCACAGGCTCTGGCTATTCCCAGCGGTTTCAAGAATACCAAAACAAAATCACAGAAATGGGAATTGAACAAACAATTTCCCTCAGAAGCGATCTAAAATTTGCAGATGATTCTCTTCCGAAATATTTAGTTGAAAACTGTGATATCGCCTTGGGGATGTTCGGCGACAATCCCAGGGCACAGACTGCTGTTGGGAATAAAGTTGTTGAAGCTCTTTCAATGGGAATACCGACTCTAACTATGAAGTCATTAGCATTAGAAGAATTTTTTAATCCCGAATTAGATTTATGGACTTGCCAACCGTCACCTGAGTCAATCGCTGAGGCAATTATTGCTATTGTTAATGGTACAGGATATCCCGTAGATTGGGAAGAGACGCGCCAAAAAGTTTTGACAACATTTAGTATTGCCAAATATCGGGAGGTGTTAAATGAAGTATTAAGGAGAGTGGAAGAAGACTTGCAAAAAGGACAGTTTTAGGATATACCTATGAAAGAAACATTAACTCTAATTTATTCTCTTGAAGTTGGTGCATAAATTAATTCCCTCGCGGGTTTTGCAACGAGTAATTTTGTAAAATATGAGGTAATTCCATGAAAGCAGTAATTTTGGCTGGCGGCTATGGCAGCCGACTCAGTGAAGAAACCACGATTAAACCAAAACCGATGGTAGAAATCGGTAACAGACCGATTTTGTGGCACATTATGAAACTCTACTCAGCTTATGACATTAATGATTTTATCATTTGCTGCGGTTATAAAGGATATGTAATCAAAGAGTATTTTGCTAACTATTTTTTACACATGTCTGATGTGACTTTCGACATGAGATATAACCAAATGAATATTCATAAAGCAGCAGCAGAAGATTGGAGAGTTACCCTAGTCGATACGGGGGAAAAAACAATGACAGGCGGACGATTGAAGCGAGTGAGGGAGCATATTGGCAACGAAACTTTCTGTTTGACTTACGGCGATGGTGTGACTAATTTGAATATTAATGAGCTGATTAAGTTTCACCGCGAACAAAAAGCATTGGCAACTTTAACTGCTGTACAACCACCAGGAAGATATGGCGCACTCGCTTTTGATGAAAGTAAAACTAAAATCGCTCACTTTAGGGAAAAACCGGAAGGTGATGGTGCTTGGATTAATGGGGGTTACTTTGTGCTTGAACCTGATGTAATTGATTATATCGCAGGTGACTCTACTGTTTGGGAGGAAGAGCCATTAGATCAACTAGCCGAAAAGGGATATTTAGTTGCTTATAAGCATACAGGATTTTGGCAGAGTATGGATTCTCTACGAGATAAAAACTACCTGGAAGATATTTGGAAAAGTGACAATGTTCCTTGGAAAGTTTGGGAGTAGAGTGAAGCTTGATTAACAATTGCATTAGCAAAATTTGGCCAGGTGTAAATTTTAACTATAGACAGGCAAATGGATTATACCTTTTGGAATGGCAAAAAAGTTTTGATTACTGGGCATACCGGATTTAAAGGAAGTTGGCTATCCATCTGGTTGCAAAGTTTGGGTGCAATAACGATTGGATATGCCTTGTCAGCACCGACAGAACCCAGTCTGTTTGAACTGGCAAATGTTGAGAGGGGAATGGTTTCTCTCGTCGGAGATATTCGCGATTTGGAAAATCTCAAAGCGGTGATGGCACAACATCAGCCAGAGATTGTTTTTCACATGGCAGCTCAACCATTAGTCCGTTATTCCTATCGGCATCCGGTTGAAACTTACACAACAAATATCATCGGAACGGTGAACATTTTGGAAGCAGTTCGCCACACACCAAGCGTCCGAACAATTGTAACGATCACCAGCGACAAATGTTATCAAAATAAAGAATGGGTTTGGGGATATCGAGAAAGTGAAACATTGGGAGGTAGAGACCCCTATTCCAGCAGCAAAGCTTGTGCCGAAATAGTAATTTCTGCTTATCGAGATTCTTATTTCTCTGCGGCTGATTATAATCGCCACAGGGTAGCATTAGCAAGTGCCAGAGCGGGTAATGTCATCGGTGGCGGTGACTGGGCAGTAGATCGGTTAATACCGGATATCATGCGATCGTTTATGATGGGGCGATCGGTCTTAATTCGCAACCCCCATGCTACTCGTCCTTGGCAACACGTCTTGCAACCTTTAAGCGGTTATCTTTGTGTCGCCGAGTATTTGTGGAAATATGGACTAAAATACGCTGAAGCTTGGAACTTTGGCCCCAATGAAGAGGATGCCAAACCTGTAGTTTGGATTGTAGAGCAGTTAACAAAATTATGGGGAAATGGAGCAACTTGGGAATTAGATGGAGGGCATCACCCCCACGAAGAGAATTATTTGAAACTTGATTGCTCAAAAGCGAAAAATAGATTAGGCTGGAAACCAGCATTATCGTTGGAGCAAACTCTCGAATGGATAGTAGATTTTTACCAAAGCTATCTAAATAAGCGGAATATTCGAGAGCTTGTGGAAGACCAAATTAACCGCTACCAAAGCTTAGAACAAAAAACAATTTTGTCTCGCTCCTTAATAACTCAACCACCTGCTTTATCAGCGAATTAAATTATGCAATTTACAGAAACTCAATTGAAAGGAGCTTTCTTAGTCGAGATCGAAAAAATATCCGATCAACGAGGCTTTTTTGCCCGAACATTTTGTGCAAAGGAATTTGAAGATCGAGGATTAAAATCAGTGGTTGCCCAAACGAGCATATCTTTTAACTCTAAAAAAGGTACAGTGCGGGGTTTACACTATCAAATTGCTCCGGCAACAGAAACAAAATTGATTCGCTGTACGAAAGGCGCTATTTATGACGTAATTGTAGATATACGTCCTGAATCTCCTACCTATTTATCTCATATTGCTGTGGAATTAACAGATGAAAACCACCGTGCTTTGTACCTGCCGGAAATGTTTGCCCATGGCTACCAAGTTTTGACAGATGGATCTGAAGTAATCTATCAAATAAGTGAGTTTTATAGCCCTGGATGCGGACGAGGTCTGCGTTATGACGATCCAGTTATTAATATAAATTGGCCGCTATCGGTGAGTGAAATTTCCTCAAAAGATGCAAGTTGGCCATTGTTGTAGTCGGTTCTTATAGGAGGAGAGAAATGATTATTGTCGATCGAGCATTGCAAGCCCGTGCAGAAGCAGGAAACCCCATCAAAGTAGCAATGATTGGTGCTGGAACTATGGGGCGAATAATTGCCAACCAAATTATCAATTCAGCGCCGGGAATGAAGCTGGTTGTTATCTTTAACCGACACTTGGATACAGCAAAGCAAGCTTATCATGAGGCGGGAGTTGAAGAGGTTAAAGTTGTTCATACCGTTGCCAATTTAGAAGAGGCGATCGCTCAAGGAAAATATGCCATAACCGACGATGCCATGTTGTTGTGCCAAGTAGAAAGCATCGATGTTTTAATTGAAGTCACTGGCACGATCGAATTTGCTGCCAAAGTAGTGATGGAAGCGATATCTTATCGCAAACATATCATCCTGATGAATGCGGAATTAGATAGTACGATCGGCCCGATTTTGAAAGTTTATGCCGATCGCGCTGGTGTTATTCTCACCGCCTGTGATGGCGATCAACCAGGGTTAGAAATGAATCTTTATCGATACGTTAAAAGTATCGGGTTAACCCCTCTTTTATGCGGAAATATCAAAGGACTACAAGACCCTTATCGTAACCCTACTACCCAGGAAGATTTCGCCAAACAGTGGGATCAAAAACCACAGATGGTGACAAGTTTTGCTGATGGTACTAACATGTCTTTTGAGCAAGCGATCGTTGCCAACGGCACCGGCATGAGAGTAGCAAAACGCGGAATGTTGGGTTATGAATACTCCGGTCATATTGATGAAATGACCAATATGTATGACATTGACCAGCTAAAAGAATGGGGTGGCATTGTAGACTACGTAGTGGGCGCAAAACCAAGACCTGGTGTCTTTATATTTGCTACCCACGATGACCCCAAACATCGTCATTTTTTGAATCTTTATAAATTAGGTGAAGGTCCTCTATACAGCTTCTACACCCCTTACCATCTCTGTCACTTTGAAATACCCATATCAGTAGCCAGAGTGGTATTGTTTCAAGATGTGATATTAGCCCCTTTGGGTGGTCCGATCGTAGATGTGGTGGCTACCGCTAAAACTAATCTAAAAACAGGAGAAACTTTAGACGGCATCGGCGGTTATATGGCTTACGGTCAATGCGAAAATTATGATATTGTAACATGGGAAAATCTATTGCCAATAGGTTTAATTGAGGGTTGTCGCCTCAAGCGAGATATTCCTCAAGACCAAGTATTAACTTACAATGATGTAGAATTGCCTTCAGATAGACTTTGCGATCGATTACGGGCAGAACAAAATAACTACTTTACTTCCGGAGAAAAAGTGTTAGTCAAATAACTAAAATATTGGCAAAAATATTCCTGAAAATTAAGGGCGAAGCTACCATGAAAAACTCTTGTTGCCGTTTCTGTAATAACCTAATTCAACACAATTTTGCTGATTTAGGAATGTTACCTATAACAAATGATTATTTAAGTCAAGACGAACTTAATCAGTCCGAAAAATTTTATCCCATTCGTGTTAATGTTTGCGAAAAATGTTTTTTGGTACAACTAGAAGACATCGAATCACGAGAATATCTGTTTAGTGATGGTAACTATTCTTATTTTTCTTCTTATTCGGATAGTTGGCTAAAACACGTCAAAGCTTACAGTGATATGATCGTCGAAAAATTGGAGCTTAACCAAAATAGTCAAATTTTGGAAATTGCCAGTAATGATGGTTATCTGCTCCAGTATTTTCAGGAAAAACAAATTCCTGTTTTAGGAGTAGAACCGGCTGGTAATGTTGCCAAAGTAGCGGAAGAAAAAGGAATTCCTGTTATTGTCAAATTTTTTGGTGTAGAAACAGCAAAAGAAATAGTTGCTCAAGGAAAACAAGCCGATCTTGTGCTGGGAAATAATGTATTAGCTCATGTACCTGATTTAAATGATTTTGTAGCAGGAATGAAGTTTGTCTTAAAACCGTCGGGTATTTTGACAATGGAATTTCCCCATTTATTGCAGTTAATAAAACACAATCAATTTGATACAATTTACGACGAACATTTTTCTTATTTCTCTTTCTTGGCTGTAGAAAAAATATTTGCTACTCACGGATTAACCCTATTTGATGTGGAGGAAATCCCGACTCATGGAGGTTCTATCCGCATTTATGGCAAGCATAAAAATGTGACAAATCCTATTGTAAGCGATCGCATCAATCAGTTAAAACAAAAGGAAATTCTAGCCGGATTAGACAATATAGAAACTTACCTGAAATTTGGCGAAAAAGTTAAAGAAACAAAGCGAAAACTGTTGATTTTTCTGATCGAAGCTAAAGCAGCAGGAAAAGCGATTGCCGCCTACGGTGCAGCAGCTAAAGGCAATACTCTGCTCAATTACTGCGGTATTCGTACAGATTTTATCGATTACGTGGTAGATCGCAGTCCGCACAAGCAGGGATTGTTTCTACCAGGTAGCCATATCCCCATTTTATCCCCAGATAAAATCTTTGAAACTAAGCCAGATTACTTGTTAATTCTGCCATGGAATCTGAAAGATGAAGTGATGGAACAGATGGCAAAAATTCGTGAATGGGGAGGAAAGTTTGTAGTACCAATTCCAGAAGCACAAGTTTATCCTTAGTAAAAATGTGAGATCAACGAGCCAATTTTTCGGTTATTTATTTACAGCACTTTTCAGGTAAGTGAGGTACAGACAAATACAGATAAACCCGGTTTCGCCGAATAAACCTGGTTTCTCTGGTGTACTTTATAAACCTGCAATCTGCTGTATTAACAACCAACAACTAATAACAAACAACCAATAACCAATCACCGCTTCAGTGCCAGCGTCAATCCATCCGCAATCGGCACCAAACTCAGCGTTACCCTTTCATCTTGATGTAACTTATTATTAAACGCCCGAATCGCTCTAGTACTAATATCTTGAATTTGAGAATCAGCAACCCTTCCCCCCCAAAGGACATTATCAATGGCAATTAACCCGCCGGGACGAATTAACTGAAGCGCTCTTTCATAGTAACCTTGATAATTTTCTTTATCCGCATCAATGAAAGCAAAATCAAATGTCTCTGCTTCTCCCTCTGCCAATAACTTATCTAATGTTTCCAGCGCAGGTGCTAATCGCAAATCCACCTTATCAGAAACCCCAGCCAAATTCCAGTAGCGACGAGCAACAGCCGTATATTCCTCACTCACATCACAAGCGATAACTTTCCCATCCCCAGGTAATGCCAAAGCCACAGCCAGGGAACTATAACCCGTAAACACCCCAATTTCTAAAGTTTTCTTCGCCCCAATTAACTGAATCAATAGTGCCATAAACTGACCTTGTTCAGGCGCAATCTGCATCATCGCAGCAGGAAGACGAGCAGTTTCTGCTCGCAACTGTTGGAGAATAGCTGGTTCGCGCAAAGAAATGGATAATAAGTAATTGTAGAGTGGATTATCTAAGCCAATAGTGTGTTTCATCGGTAATTGGAAAAATAAAAGATCATCAATACATCTTTGGAGACTACCATGTATCGATCTGTAAGAGCTATAATAACTTTAGTGTTAACAGTAATTTTCGCGATCGCCCTCACCGCTTGCGGTACTGCCAAACCCACCCTAGGAGTCGCCCCCAGCAAATACCTAATCGAAAAAGCCCTCGCAGAGCAAGTCAGTCAAACCCAACAGCAGCTAGCGCAACAATTGCAATCCCCACCCCCAGAATTTGCCATTACTCAAATAGCCCTTCAGCAACTCCAACCCCTATATCTTGGCGATTTACCCACCTACCGGATTCAGGGTAGTTACCACTTAACCATAAAATCACCAAAACAACCCCTAACTGAAACCGAAAATAGCTTCAATATCTACCTTCAGCGGCAAAAAGAAGGAAAAACCTGGCGTATTGCCCTACCTCAATACATCAGCAACGATATCCAAAGCAACTGGCGCACCTATCTCCTGCACTGAAGGGGGAGTGGGTTTTTTGGAGTAGGGAGTAGGGGAAGAGAGTTTTGAGTTTTGAGTTTTGAGTTTTGAGTTTAAACTCCCCCT
>NZ_JAMZMM010000180.1 GCF_024178385.1 Limnofasciculus baicalensis BBK-W-15
CCCCACACCCCACACCGGGGACAAGGGAGACAAGGGAGAGAGTTAAAACTCAAAACTCAAAACTCAAAACTCTCTTCCCACTCCCTACTCCCTTCTAGTAATGCTTGAGGTTAATCCCAGCTTCCTTAGCCATTAAAGCCAAACCCTTTTTCTCCAAAGTCTTAATCGCCGTAGTAGAAAGACGTAACCTCACCCAGCGCTTCCCCTCAGCCCACCAAACCCGCTTCCATTGCAGGTTAACTTGCTGTAGTTTCTTAGTACGACGGTGCGAGTGAGAAACCGCAAAAGCATTATTCGCCTTCTTACCCGTTAGCTGACATTTGCGAGACATAGTAAACCTCCAATTATAGTCCGTCCTCCATGATATCGCTCATTCTCAGCTACTGAGCAATGGAATAGTAGGGTGCGTTACATAACGCACCCTACAGATAGCCCAACTCCGTAAGTCATCTGAAAACCTTTACTTTTTTAAATAAGCCATTGTAAATTACAACATACTTCGGCTTGGCAATCAACCTTGAAAAGATATATACTGAAATAGCTTAAACTATTCAACTGTAGGACTGATGAAACTAAAAGGGCGGGTAACTGCTTATTTACCAGAAGAAATCCAGAAGGCGTTAGAAGAATGGGCAGAAGAAGAAAGTCGCTCATTGAGTAGTCTAGCGACTTACCTCTTGACTCAGGCAGTCAAAGAGCGCCAACAAAAACAAAAGGAGCCTAATTAATCCATCAAATATTTCCCCCCTAAGACATAGAAAACCTTCCTTCGTGTCTTAGTGTCTTCGTGGTTTATTAATTGATATCTGAACAAAAAAAGGAGAGGTTATATAACCCCTCCTTAACTCTCCATGTCAGAAAAGTTTAGAACTCAGCCAATTTAGAAACGGCTACGAACGCCAGTTTGATTGGGCTTGTGTACAATAAAGCTGAGAACTTGGCACTGTTTGATATTGTCGAAACCGACGATACGGACGAACTGATCCCGGTAGTCAGTACGGCAAGCATCAACTTCAGATAGAACTTCTTTGGCGGAACGAGCGCCAAACAAAGGCAGTTTCCACATCGTCCAGAAATGCTGTTTCGGATCAGATGCTTCGCTGAATTCAATAGCAGGAATATAACCCTGATCCAAGATATATTGGACTTGCTTGATAATCTGAGCATCGCTCAGAGGTGGCAAGTAGGACAGGGTTTCAAAACGAATCTCTTTGGGTAAAGTTTGCATGGGGTTTTGCTCTTTTATTACAGTACAGGTATGGAAATGAAGGATAAATTATGAAGGATAAAGGATGAAGTTTGATCGGGACTATTCATTCCCATAACCCCAAAAGTTTCATACTTTACGCTTCATACTTTACACTTCCTGAGTAGGGGGTTCTGGAATAGTGAGTTGCGTGATGCGTTCCAAATGCTGACGTTGATGTTCCATATTCGACTTCTGAATGCCACTACGAACCATTTCTGGTAAAAAGTCCACCACTTCTTCCGCCAAGTATTGCCGCACGGTCATAATCCGAAAAGCTAGCTCTTGCCTTGCTCGGAGTAATTCCTCAATATAAGCATCTCCATCTTGGATACTCGTCTGTGAGGAAAAAGTATTCAACCAATACGCTTGGGGAGGATCAGTTTCTTGTAATTGATCCAGAACAGTTCGCACTGCTTGATAAGTCAGATAACTAATCAGCGTCTTACTTGTCTCTTTCGCAACTCTTTTTAGATCCATTTTGAACCCGCCCTCTAAAGGATGAAGTACGAATGATGAAGGATGAATTTTCATACTTCACACTTCATCCTTTATACTTCTTTAGACGGTATCCATTGCCTCGAACTCGAACTTGATTTCTTTCCAGAGTTCGCAAGCAGCAGCCAATTCAGGAGACCATTTGCAAGCTTCACGGATGACATCGCCACCTTCACGCATCAGGTTACGACCTTCGTTACGGGCTTGGACGCAAGCTTCTAAAGCAACACGGTTAGCAGTTGCACCAGGAGCATTACCCCATGGGTGACCTAGTGTACCACCACCGAACTGTAGGCAAGAATCATCGCCGAAGATTTCCACCAACGCAGGCATGTGCCATACGTGAATACCACCGGAAGCAACAGGCATAACTCCAGGCATAGAAGCCCAATCTTGGGTGAAGTAGATACCGCGTTCGCGATCTAGTTCAATGTGGTCTTCGCGCATTAGGTCTACGAAGCCCATGGTGATACCTTTTTCACCTTCCAGTTTACCAACCACTGTACCGGAATGGAGGTGGTCACCACCAGACATCCGTAAGCACTTGGCTAAAACGCGGAAGTGAATCCCGTGGTTCTTCTGACGGTCAATCACAGCGTGCATGGCACGGTGGATGTGGAGCAGAATACCATTGCGGCGGCACCACTTAGCCAGGGTAGTGTTAGCAGTGAAACCACCAGTTAGGTAGTCGTGCATGATGATGGGGGTTTTGATTTCTTTGGCGAATTCAGCCCGTTCCATCATTTCTTCGCAGGTGGGGGCGGTGACGTTTAGGTAGTGACCTTTGATTTCCCCGGTTTCAGCTTGAGCTTTCTCAATGGCTTCTTGTACAAACAGGAAGCGATCGCGCCAGCGCATGAAGGGCTGAGAGTTGATGTTTTCGTCGTCTTTGGTGAAGTCCAAACCACCACGCAGAACTTCATATACTGCACGGCCGTAGTTTTTCGCCGATAAACCTAATTTAGGCTTAATCGTGCAACCCAACAAAGGACGACCGTATTTGTTTAGCTTGTCGCGCTCAACGGTAATCCCGTGAGGAGGACCTTGGAAAGTCTTGAGGTAAGCAATCGGAATTCTTAAGTCTTCCAAGCGAAGCGCACGTAAGGCTTTGAAACCAAATACGTTACCCACCAAAGAGGTGAGCAAGTTGGTGACGGAGCCTTCTTCAAACAAATCTAAAGGATAGGCTACATAACAGATATATTGATTGTCTTCACCAGGTACTGGTTCGACATCATAGCAACGACCTTTGTAGCGATCTAGGTCAGTTAACAAATCGGTCCACACTGTTGTCCAGGTTCCGGTGGAAGATTCTGCTGCTACGGCTGCACCTGCTTCTTCTGGGGGTACTCCGGGCTGAGGAGTTACGCGAAATGCGGCTAAAATATCGGTATCTTTAGGAGTGTAATCCGGAGTATAATATGTTAATTTATAATCCTTTACCCCGGCGGCATACCCAGCTTTTGACTGAGTTTTAGTGGATGAGTAAGACATGTTTTCCTTCCTTAGGAACTACTGAATGTTGAGAGAGGCACTCTTAGCTCTTGGCGGTAGTTTTAGCTTTCCTTGCCAAACAGACCTTTCATTGGGTGGCTGCACCACCCGCAATTTCTATTGGGAATTGTGGCTTGAGATTACCTAAGAACCGTTATTTTCAAACAAAATTGCCTTGGAACAGTCAATTCTGTTATCCGACTCGCCTGAGTCGGTAAGCGTCAATACCATTCATCGACAATTGCCAATATACCAAGAAGTGGTGTCACTTAAAATTTTAATATTCTTGCGAAATGTATAAGCTTGGTTTATCAAGGAGTAGAAATATTAAATTTAGTTAATAAGTCGTTACACTTATTGCTTTATTCTACTTTTGATGGTATATGAGTCAGGATGTATCCCCCTCTAGATTCTATCTGTAGGGTGCGTTACGCGTTGGCGCAGCCTTCCCGAAGGGTAGCTAACGCACCAGTCACCCATCCGCTGCTACTCCCCCACCAAAAACATCAGCCACTAACCAATCACCCATCCGCTGCCAGTCTTTAAGTCTTAATATAGAAAGGTAGAAATCCGAGGAACCAGCCGTCAACAACCCACCATTAAATCGGAGTCTCCAGGGAGGAAGAAAGATGAGGTTTGGGAATGCCTGTATTGGTCTTATTTTTGGGGTAACTCTGCTAGGGCTGAATATCCCTCTGTTCAATGTAATGCCAAGATCAATAGTAGAAGTTGATGGGGGTAGGGTTTTGGCACAAAGTAATCTTGAGGAGTTGCCTCCCGATTATCAAGGTGCGCCGCCACCACCTAGACTAGAGCCACTGCCTCCTCAACGTCTGCGACGAGATGTGGAACCTTTGCCTAAAGATTTTCGTGTCCCTGCTCTCCAATCAGATTATACTGGTGACCTCTGGATTGGTTCTTGGTTGGGTTTGGCGAGAATTAACCCTAATAGCGGTAAGGTGGAGGCGCGGATAGATTTGCCCAATTACACAATTGGTGCTTTGGCGCAAGATAAGGTGGGCAGGATTTGGGTGGGAACTTATGATGGATTAGTGCGAGTCGATCCTCGCAGTAATGAGGTTACGGCACATAATTTTACATTGCCTTCAAATCGGGTATTGTCTTTATTAGTGGATAAGCGAGGTTATCTTTGGGTAGGTAGCGATCGCGGTTTGTCTTTAATTAGTCCAGATAAGGGACTCTTGATGACTACTCTACAAGAACTTCCTGGTGTTAGTGCTAATGCTTTAACTTTGGATAATGATGGTCAGTTATGGGTGGGTACTCTGGAAGGATTGGTGCGAGTGGATACGGCTAGTGGTTTTGTGATTGGGCGCATTACCGATATACCGGGAACTATTGTACAAACTATTACTACTGCACCCGATGGAATGCTGTGGGTAGGAACTACTAATAGTTTACTGGTAATTGACCCGGAAACTCGACAAGTCTTGCGTTCCGTTACTCCATTGCGGGGACGTAGTGTTACTTCGATTAGGTTTGCTTTAGATGGTAGTGTTTGGGTTGGTACGGAATATGGCTTATTAAAAATAAAAGCAGCAACGGGTGCCGTATTTGGCGAACTTACAAATCTACTCTCAAATCATGTTCTTTCTCTTTCTCCTGATACTGGTAATAAGTTGTGGGTGGGAACGACAGAAGGATTGGCTTGGGTTAGTTTATCTAGTGGTACAGTAAGACCACATTTTGCTTTTGTGAAAGATGCACCTAATAGTTATTAGTTGTTGGTTGTTGGTTGTTGGTTATTAGTTGTTGGTTATTGGTCAAATAAATAATGACTGTAACAGTCCGAACACATATAGCCATCGCCCGTGTTAGAACAATTGGCTCTCAGCCCCTTGTTAAAATTTGCTAGCTTAAAATGTCCTAACCGCTGTGGCGGTTGCTATATTATACAAACAACAAACAACAAATAACAAACAACAAATAACAAATAACAAACAACAAATAACAAACAACAAATAACAAATGGTAAATATCCAACAACTAAAACAATGGAAACAGGATGGGCGACGGATTGTCGTACTGACGGCTTGGGATTTTGCGATCGCACAGTTGTTGGATATGGCCCAAGTGGATATTATTCTGGTGGGTGATTCTTTGGGGATGGTGACTCTGGGATATAAAACTACTTTACCCCTAACTCTAGAGGAAATGTTACACCATACTAAGGCAGTCTGTCGCGGGGTAAAACGGGCGTTAGTTGTTTGCGATTTGCCTTTTATGAGTTATCAAGAAAGTCCCCAACAAGCTATCCATTCTGCGGGTAGGGTTTTGAAGGAAACTGGGGCGCAGGCGGTGAAGTTGGAAGGGGGATATCCCGCGATGGCGCAAACGGTGGCACAACTGACTGCGATAGGGATTCCGGTGATGGGGCATGTGGGATTAACGCCGCAGTCTGTTCATCGATTGGGCTATCGTCAACAGGGGAAAACTGTGGAGGATGCGGATCGAATTTTACAAGATGCGATCGCACTGGAACAAGCGGGGGCTTTTGCTATTGTTTTAGAGCATATCCCTGCTGATTTGGCACAAACCATTACCCAAAAGTTAATGATTCCTACGATTGGGATTGGTGCGGGATTCCATTGTGATGGACAGGTTTTGGTGACGGCGGATATATTAGGTTTGACGGAACGACAACCTCCCTTTGCTAAGTCTTATGTAAATTTAAGGGATGTTATTGGTGAAGCTATCCAGGATTTTAGTATCGAGGTGCGAGAGGGGAAGTTTCCGGACATCAAGTAGGAGATATAGAGAAAATGGGATTACAAACATAATCATGTCAGGCTTTTCATTAGTTTACACAAGTACTCGTGGGACAGGGACAACCTTGGTACGAAATGCTATTATTCAGGGAATAAATTTTCAATTCAATACCGGACATGGATTTTACCGAACCCACAATAACCCTAGTGGAGTCGTAACTAACCTCCACAGTACAGGTCTTACACCTGACATAATTGAAATAGAAATTAGCCACGATATCCTAGCATTTCTATCAACAGGTGGCTCCTTGCCACAACCAAATCCCAGCTTTACAGGTCCACTGGAACGGAATATTACCGTCAATAGCTATCAAATTGGCTATCGTGTAGTGCAAACTAAGTTTAATACAATCTCTGTTAGCACTTACTTTTTGATCCCTTAATTAATTATAAATGAGAGATTTCCGACATGAGTTTACTAATAGAAGCAATGTCCAAAATGCTGAGAATAGAAGACGAAGGGCAACGTACCGAAGCAGAACATTATTTCATCGAAATATTAACCTTTAGTACCTTTGATGAAATTGTCGCTATGCTGGATAAAGGTTTGACAGAAGATTGGTTGGGGCTTCCAGTGTGGGCAAGGAATCAAGCCTTTCGTCTGGCTTGCTTACTTGCACCAAAAAATTCCCAAATTCGCCGTCGTGCCGCTGCCGATTTGCGCTGCTTTGGTCCTGACTGGGATGGAGAGGTACAGAGGTTAGAAGAAGAAGCCCAAGAGTTAGAGAAAATTAATCAATCTCAGTCATTATATCAAGTCCGGTAGCATCAATAAAAGTTTGTAGTAAGCACTTTAGTGCTTGAAAAGTTTACAGTCAGGACTTTAGTGATTGAAAACAAAGGCACTAAAGTGCCTACTACAAACAATAGCGATACAACTGGACATGAGAATCAAATAACTTACAAAGATTCGGGTTGTTGCCCAGAAACTACAGGGGCACTTGAATTTAACTGTAACCCTGGATGATCTCCGACAACTTGCTGCATATTCCACTCATTCTTAAATAATAAAACCGGACGACCCCAGTTATCCTTTACCGTGACGGTATTAAATAAACGCCCTGCTTTTTTCAGTGCATCCCAGCCGCCAGCTACCCAACGAGCTAAACTGTAAGGTAACGCTTCCAAGTAAGTTTCTACTCCATATTCATTTAATAGCCGAAACTGGACTACCTCAAATTGTAATTGTCCCACCGCTGCTAAAATAGGGTCGCGTTTCGACTCATCTACCGAATACATAATCTGGACAGCTCCTTCCTCTCGCAACTCAGAAACTCCTTTATGGAATTGTTTGAACTTGGAAGGATTGGGATTTTTTAGATAAGAAAATAGTTCGGGAGAAAAGCAGGGAATTCCCTCATACTCTAATTTCTTACCATTATAAATAGTATCGCCAATGGCAAAAACTCCCGGATTATTCAACCCAATCACATCTCCAGGATAGGCGACATCAATTGATTCTCTATCTTGGGCAAATAGTTTTTGAGGTCTTGACAAACGGACAATTTTACCACTGCGGGCATGATTGACAGTCATGTCTTTTTCAAACTTACCCGTACAAACCCGCACAAATGCTACCCTATCTCGATGTTTCGGGTCCATATTTGCTTGAAGTTTGAATACAAATCCCGTAAATTCTGGGTAAGTCGGGTCAATTTCACCTGCTGTGGAGTTACGGGCAGCGGGTTTGAGGGCGTAGTCGAGAAAGGAATCTAGAAATAACTGCACCCCAAAATTAGTCATGGCACTACCGAAGAAAACGGGGGTGATTTGACCTTTATGGAGTTGTGCTAAATCTAATTCTGGACCAATCCCTTCAATCAGTTCGATATCTTCTTTTAACTGATAATAGAGATCCTGTTCTAATAACTCCTCAATTCGAGGTTCTCCCAAATTAACTATCGTATTTTTCGCTTCCCGCGCACCGTGGGCACTTCGTTCAAATAGGTGAATTTGTTGATTGTGTCGGTCAAAAACTCCTTTAAAGCGATCGCCCATACCAATAGGCCAGTTTACCGCATAAGTTTGTAATCCCAGTTCTTGTTCAATTTCATCTAGCAATTCTAAGGGTTCTCGTCCCGGACGGTCAAGTTTATTCACAAAAGTGAAGATAGGCAAGCCTCGCATCCTACAGACTTCAAATAATTTCCGCGTTTGGGTTTCTAAACCCTTCGCCGCATCAATCAGCATCACGGCGTTATCGGCTGCCGCGAGAGTACGATAGGTATCTTCACTAAAGTCTTGGTGTCCAGGAGTGTCAAGTAAATTAATCTGACAATTCCGATATTCAAACTGCAACACCGTTGAGGTGATAGAAATACCCCGCTGTTGTTCCATTGCCATCCAGTCAGACGTAGCCTTCCGCTGCGCCCTTCTCGCCTTGACTGTACCTGCTTCGTGAATCGCACCTCCGTAGAGCAATAGTTTTTCAGTTAGTGTCGTCTTCCCCGCGTCGGGGTGGGAAATAATGGCAAAGTTGCGGCGACGAGCAACAGCAGCTTGCAGTTCAACTTCAATTTCAGTGGGCATCCAGCTAGATTGATTAGGGGTTATCCAAATATTATAGTGGGGTCTGGGGTGTGGGATTTTTCAATTTAGCTTTCTTCGCTAGCTCTATGGTGCAATATCCTCCCAGATTCTGGGTGGGATTTACGATATCTGTGGTAACGGTAGTTTGTTAGACTGTCATAGTTAGAGTGTAATATAAGTTATCTTCAATTGGAAGGAAGTTTGTTTTATGATGTACGATCCAGATAAAAGAAAGCTGTTGTCTTCCCTCTGCCATGGGTCAATTTTTATTAGCGCATCAGTTGTTTCAGTTGGAATTCCCATTGCTATTTTGATCGTATCCGACGATCCAATCGTCAAAGAAAATGCTAAAGAAGCGATTAATTTCCATTTTAATGTTTGGCTCTATGGCATAATTGTTGGAGTCATAAGCTTCTTGACCTTGGGTTTGGGGGGGATATTTTTAGTTCCTCTCTTCTTGCTTTTTAATTGGATACCACCGATTCTGGCAATCCTGAAGTCTTTAGGGAATGTCAATGAGTCTTATCGCTATCCGTTTATCTTTCGCTTGTTGTAAGTAGTCGGATATAATTAAACCTTTGCTGGGCAATGTCCTCACAATTCAGATCGCTGACATTTACAGCGGTTCCCGCTGCTATGAGGTACAGTAGCAGCAATGAGTAAACCAATTTTTTAAATGTTGAGGATTCATGAAGTCAAGGGCAACGGCAATTACAGCAGATTTCAAGTGAGTGAGGTGCCCAGAAACCCGGTTTCTGGGGTCTCCAGCGAGTCTATCATCTCCGATTGCCCCCTATCCCTCCTAAAATTACTCTTTGCAGATTGACAAATTGGTTAATTTGTCAATAATATTAACTTTTACTTAAACCACTTTTTTTCTTTTTGACACTCCCCAGCCCTAAAGGGACGGGGATTCTTGCTTCAATGAGCGATTTTGCTTAAGAACTGTTTCCAATTTTAAGTAGAGAATCATCTCTCCACAAGCGTTAATTTCCGTTTGCCCAACGGTATTTGATATATAGCCAAGCAATCTTAATGCCTTAACGAGGATATTAATTGCGGCGTTTTCGTCCCTATCTAAAACTACTCCACATTTACAAACATGAGTGCGAATAGACAAAGATTTTTTCACAATCTCTCCACAACCAGAGCAATCCTGACTGGTGAAATGGGGAGGAACAGCAATAACAACCTTGCCAAACTTGAGGGCAAAATATTGCAACCACTCCCTAAATAGTGACCAGGCAGCATCACTAATTGACTTAGCCAGATGATGATTTTTTACCAGGTTTCGCACTTTTAAGTCTTCCACTGCCACGATGTCATTAGACATCACCACGCATCTCGCTAATTTTACTGCGAAATCTTTACGTTGGCGTGATACTTTTAAGTGCGCTCTCCCTAATCGGTTAATCGCTTTTTTCCTATTGTTAGAGCCTTTCACCTTTTTCGAAACTTGACGCTGTGCTTTTGAGAGCCTTTTTTCTGATTTTCTTAAATAACGAGGATTATCTATTTTCTCCCCATTACTATCGGTGTAGAAATGATTCAATCCTACGTCTAATCCCAGGGCTTTTCCTGTGGGCTGCAACCCTTGTTTGACATCTGCTTGAATACAAAATTGGCAATAATAGCCATCGGCTCTTTTGACTAATCTTACCCGTTAAATTTGCTCAAAGGCGTAAAAATGCAAATCATAAGTGCCAACTAGCTTGAAAGTCCCGATTCCTTTCTTGTCAGTGAAAGTTATTGTTTTCCTCTTCTCAGAAAGTTTCCACCCTGACTTTTTGTATTCTACAGAGCGTTGATTCTTTTTGAATCGGGGAAAGCCTTTCTTTTCGGCAATCTTCTTTTTACAGTTTTCAAAAAATCTGTTAATTCCCGACCAACAACGTTCTGACGAGGCTTGTCTAGCTGTTGAATTGAGTTCATTAGCAAAGGGAAATTCTTTAGCCAATACCGCTGTATAAGCACTTAAGTCGTATTTATTTACGCCTTTATTCTCCATCCAGAAACGCAAGCATTTGTTTCTAATGAATTGCGCTGTGCGTATTGCTTCATCAACGGCGCGATATTGCGGCTCTTTCCCTTTGAGTTTGAACTCGTAGACGATCGTGATATCGACCTTTATTACCCGTTTCTTATTCTGGCACTAGCAGCGTAATTACCCTAGTTTCTGCAACAATTTGTAATATTTGACTGCGGTTTAAACCGCTAATCGCCTAGATCCCCATGTCTAAAGCCAGGGGCTTTGGCTCGTTTTTCGGTAAAATATAAAAATCAATCCGGATCGTAGTAAAGTTGTCTGTAGGTATAAACATATATCTCTCGGCGTGCAGCAGTACTCCAGTCGGGACAGGCGATCGGGATTTACCACGATTTAGATCCAGACTGTAGGTTGAATCAATAACTAGATAGGTGTCAACTGAAAGCAGAAAGTGTAAATAACCTAGGGCGATATCAATTGTGAAACTCAAACATCTCTAATAAATTTAGGGACTTTATCTCTTAGAGAATAACATTTTTACTGTTTCAGATTTCTTGATAAATAAACGCAATAATTGAGAAGAGCTAATGGCTAATAGCTATTAGCTCTTGGTCATTTTCCAGATAATATTGCGTTTATTCATCTCCGACTATTTGATTTAATGATAGTCAGAAGAATAGAACTTAGACAAAAGATCAATTTCCACCCTATCTCAGGGTGTAAGTTAGTCATTTAACACCCGGCGAATAGGGTTAATGGGTAAGTTCTAAACGAGGTTAACCTAAACCATAAAAGAATAATTTGCCAGAGATAGAGATAAAGATCTTGGTTTAGGTTAACTAAAAAATATAATTCAGGGATTTATGCTCTGCAAAGTTAGAGCTAGCTTCGCATTTGGCAAAGCTAGTCGTTTTCGCCATTGTCAAAATTCATAGGACTAGACTAACATGATTAGAACTAACATTTGGATTGTCTTTTGCATTTACACAATTTACGCATTGATTAGTACGCCACTGTTTTTTGTGACATCCGGTGGGTGGATATCCATATTTTTCTACATAGGAATCGCAGGGATATTCTACATCATTAGCACTATTTTGCTGTTTGTTAGTGCAACAAATCGTACCGCTAGAAGAAAAACCAATGTCAAAATAAAGCTGAGGCTATTGCTAGTAATTCTTGGCTTACAAGTATTTGTGGTTGTGTTTAATTACGGGAGTTGTGGTCAAGAAATATGTGCGGAAGGCTTTTTACCAGGTATTTTGGCAGAAGCCAGTCTACCTATAATTTTATCCCCTCCCTTTGTAGTGGTTGTCTTTGCTCTACTTTTGTATTTGGGCTTCTTGTCGTTATTCTTATTTGATATAGCTTGAATGGCGAGTGGGTTTTTTGGAGTGGGTTTTTTGGAGTGGGGAGTGGGTTTTTTGGAGTAGAGAGTGGGTTTTTTGGAGTGGGGAGTGGGTTTTAACTGTCTTCCTTGTCTTCCTTGTCTTCCTTGTCTCCCTTGTCTTCCTTGTCTTCCTTGTCTCCCTTGTCTCCCTTGTCTCCCTTGTCTCCCTTGTCTTCCTTGTCTCCCTTGTCTCCCTTGTCTC